>CAZFOG010000006.1:26651-37354 GCA_964520685.1 uncultured Nitrospiraceae bacterium
GGCTCATGGTGCGCTGTCCCGTCATGCCCCGCCATTACACCCTAATCTTTGGGTTGATTTTTGGCGGGTCCTCCGTCAGAATGCCTTCAGGAATCGGAATAGCGGTGCAGGTATGCGGTCCAACTGTGGGCCGGCAAGAAGCCGGGCCACGGAAAGGGAATCCCTTGACGGGCACCGCGAGGGGCATGGCGGGTCCGGTCAAGGCAGCGGCGGATTCGCGGATGCCGTTCATGGCGGTTGCCAGTTCCCCCGGCAACGGGGTTTTCATAAGCCGTTCGGGGCACTGGAAAAGTGTTTTTTAGTGACCGGAAGAAAGGCCCCATCGTGGTCGGTTTCTCTAAACGCCAACGTATCGTCAGAAGAGCCCTGCGGCCGAGGTAATCTATTGACAACAACCGGCGTAAGTGTAATATTTGCAATATGATCTCGCATTATTTACATTGACAAGATCTGGGTGCGTCTGGTACAGTGATGATGCAGAGAAAGCGAGGTTTGGGCCGTGCAACAGCAAGCTTATACGCTCTTTGGGCAGACCCTTGTCGAGAAGGGAGTCATTAGCCAGAAACAGCTCGACGAGGCGATACATAAGCAACAAACGACGATGGGCCACCGGAAGCTTGGTGAGATCCTGGTTCGTTTGGGGTATTTGAGCAAAGGGCATATTACCGAAGGGCTTGCGGAGCAGCTGGGGATTCCGATCGTGCGCCTTGCGGACCGCGAGATTCCCGAACGGATCCGCAACCTGGTCGAGCCCAGCATTGCCACCCTCTACCGCATCATCCCCATCGGAGAATCGGGGGACCGCCTGCTTATCGCGACCGCGGACCCCACCAACTTTACGGCGCTGGAAAACGTGGAACGCCTGTTGGAGCGCCCCGTCGAGCCCCAGTTGGCCCCCGCCGAGGACATCGCTGAGGCCCTGGGCAAATACTACGGCCTGAACGAGCACACGGTCGAGTCAATGTTGTCGACGGTGAGCAGCGCTTCGACCATGAGCACCTTGAGCACCATGTCGAACGTGAGTTCGCTGGATTCGTCGATGAGCAGCGTCAGCAGCATGTCGGCGAGCGATATCAGCATGAGCAGCATCAGCGTGGATGCGGCGGACTTCGATGTGGGCAGCGGTACAGACACGGATGATGAAGACGATCATCCGGTGGTGCGATATGTGCACAATCTCATTCTTGAAGCGTTCCGGCTTCGGGCGAGTGATATTCATGTGGAGCCGGGAAAGTACGACGTCAAGATCCGGTACCGGATTGACGGCGTGCTCCATTTGATGCCCCCGCCGCCGAAACGCGCCCAGCCCGCGATTATTTCGCGCCTGAAACTCCTGTCGAACATGGACCTCAGCGAGCGCCGCGTGCCCCAGGACGGGCGCATCAAGCTCAATATCGGCGGCAAAATGGTGGACTTGCGTGTGAGCGCGCTCCCGGCCCAATACGGCGAGAGCGTGGTGATGCGTATCCTGGACAAGAGCGGGTTGATGCTCGGCCTGGGCCAGTTGGGATTCAGCCCCGAAGACCAGCGCCGCTGGGAGGAATTGCTCGGCCAGGGCACGGGCGTGATGCTGGTGACGGGGCCCACGGGTTCCGGTAAGACAACGACCCTCTACGCCTCGCTTCACAAGCTCAACAGCCCCGAGCGGAAGCTCGTGACGGTGGAAGACCCCGTCGAGTACCAGCTTACGGGCATTAACCAGGTGCAGATCAACCACGAGATCGGCTGGAAATTCGCCAACGCGTTGCGCGCCATCTTCCGTCAGGACCCGGATATCGTGATGGTCGGTGAGATTCGTGACTACGAGACGGCCGCTATCGCGATCAAAGCGGCCTTGACCGGGCATATGGTGTTTTCGACCCTGCACACGAACGACGCGGCGAGTTCGTTCGTCCGTCTGGTGGATATCGGCGTGAAGCCGTTCATGGTGGCGTCGGGTGTGCGGTGCGTGCTGGCGCAGCGGCTTGTGCGTACGCTTTGCACGACCTGCAAGGAACCGACCAAGCCGACGGAAACCCAGCTGGAGCGGCTGGCCATCAAATTCAACCCAGACGAGGTCGAGTTGTTTGAAGGCAAGGGGTGCGAACACTGTAACCATACCGGCTATCAGGGCCGTATTGGCATCTACGAGTTGTTGATCACCACGGACAAACTCCGCGAGCTGGTCATCAATGGTGCGTCCTCGGGCGCTCTGCGCACAGAAGCCCGTGCCAGCGGCGGCATGAAGACGCTTCGTGAGGACGCCTGGCAGAAAGCCATGGCGGGCATCACCTCGGTGCAGGAAGTGCTCCGCGTGACGCAGATGGACGAACCGACTTAGTCTGGCAGAACGAGAGGAGTCGACGGTGCCTCCACAACACACATTTCAGAAGAGCGCTGCCGAGACCCGGAAGACCGGCAGAGAACGGATGACGTCGCACCAGCAGTATGACATGGTCAGCCTGCTGAAGATGCTGATCGACCGCGACGGGTCGGACTTGCATCTTGCCGTAGGCAGCCCGCCCGTCGGGCGTGTTCATGGCCATTTGACGTTTTTCGGGGAACGGGCCCTGACCCCTGACGATACCGAGCGGCTGATGAAGAGTATCGCGTCGGTAGACAACCAGCAGGAAATTCAGGAGGTGGGTGGTTCGGACTTCGGGTTCGCCTTCGAGGACGTGGCCCGGTTTCGTGTGTCCATCTTCAAGCAGAAAGGCAACGTTGGGCTGGTTCTGCGTTTGATCCCGAACAAAATCCTGACCTTCGAGCAGATCGGGCTGCCCCAGACGCTCAAGGAGGTGATTTCCCAGCCGCGCGGCCTGATCCTGGTGACGGGCCCCACCGGTTCGGGCAAAAGCACCAGCCTGGCGACGATGATCGATTATCTGAATACGGAGTTCGACCATCACATCATCACCATCGAAGACCCCATCGAGTATTACCACAACCACAAGAAGAGCCTGGTGAACCAGCGCGAAGTGGGGGTGGACGTGCCGTCGTTCGCGGAAGCCATTCGCCGCGCTCTGCGTCAGGACCCCGACATCATTCTGGTCGGGGAAATGCGCGACCTCGAGACGATCGAGGCGGCCGTTACAGCGGCCGAGACCGGCCACCTCGTGTTCGGCACCTTGCACACCACGGGTGCGGTGCGCACCATCGACCGTATAGTTGACGCGTTTCCGACGAACCAGCAGGAGCAGATCCGCACGCAGCTCGCGGGCAACCTCAAGTCGGTGATCTCCCAGGCCCTGCTGCCCCGCAAGGGCGGCTTCGGCCGCGTGGCCGCATTCGAGATCATGATCACCACCCCGGCTATTCAGAACCTGATTCGCGATAACAAGTCGTACCGCATTACCTCGTCGATTCAGACGGGGCACAAGTACGGCATGAACCTGCTCGATGAGCACCTTTTGGCGCTGTACCGCAAAGGCATCATCACGTATGACGTGGCCTCGGGCAAAGCCCAGAGTCCGGATGAGTTCCGCATCGCCGCAAAACAGCTTGGCATGGATGATGCCCCGAAGGATCTCGAAGAAGATGAAGGACAGAAGAAAAAATAACTCCTGAGAGGGACCGTGACCGATGGCCGTCACCCACGAAAGACCGATTGGCGACATATTGATTGACCACGGCGTCATCACGCCGCTGGAACTGGACGAAGCGCTTCAGCGCCAACGCCTCACGGGCGAGATGCTGGGGCGCGTTCTGGTCCAGATGGGTCTGTGTGATGAGCAGGCGGTGGTCGAGGCGCTCGGCGTGCAGGCCGGCATGGAGCGCGTCGACGTCAACAAGATGCAGGTGTCCGGCGACGTGCTGGGCAAGGTCTCGGCCGACATCGCGCGTTTCTACAACATCGTTCCCGTGCGGTTTGAAGACGGGCTCCTCACCGTGGCCATGGCGGACCCCCTGAATCTGGGGATCATCGACGACCTGACCCAGATTCTCGGGTGCAAAGTCAAGGGTGCGGTAAGCAACGAAGAAGCCATCGGCGCGTTCCTTAAAAACAATTACTCCTACGAGAGCGAGTCGGTGCACGAGACCCTCCAGAACCTCGTCGAACGCGTGGGCGATGCCGCCCTGACGGCCGAGGAATTGGGCCAGCAGGAAATCGTCGGCGACCCGGATAACCTGGTCGAGCTGGCCCAGGAGCCCGAGATCATCAAAATCGTGAACCTGGTGCTTCTCGAGGCCGTCCAGAAGCGCGCATCCGATATTCACTTCGAGACCTACGAGGACGATTTCCGCATTCGTATCCGCATTGACGGCGTGTTGCACGAAATCGTCAGCCCCCCCAAGACGATGGCACTGGCCCTCATTTCCCGCGTCAAGATTATGTGCGAGATGGATATCGGCGAGCGGCGCCTCCCCCAGGACGCGCGCATCGATCTCAAGGTCGGCGACGCGGAGGTGGATATCCGCGTCGGTACCCTGCCGACCCTCTATGGCGAGAACATCACCATGCGTCTCCTGGACCGCACGGCGGTGAAGATCGACCTGGACTCCCTCGGGTTTTCGCCCGACGTTCTGAAGAAGATCCGTAAGGTCATTGCGAAACCCAACGGAATCTTCCTGGTGACCGGCCCCACCGGTTCGGGAAAATCGACCACCCTCTACGGCTGCCTGAAGGAATTGAACCAGGTCGGCGTGAAGATCATCACCACGGAAGACCCGGTCGAATTGCACATCGACCAGTTGGTACAGGTCCAGGTGCGCGAGCAGGTGGGGCTCACCTTTGCCGCCTGTTTGCGGTCCATCCTGCGCCAGGACCCCGACATTGTCATGGTGGGCGAAATCCGCGACCTCGAGACTGCCCAGATCGCCGTCGAGGCGTCGTTAACCGGCCACTTGGTCCTGAGCACGCTCCACACCAACAGCGCGCCTGAGACCATCACGCGTTTGCTCGATATGGACCTCGAACCCTTCCTGATCACGTCGTCTCTCGAGGGGGTGCTGGCCCAGCGCCTGGTCCGCACGCTGTGCCGTCACTGCAAGCAGAGCTACAAGCCCGATCAGGAAGAGATGGACATGCTGGGGATTCCCCTCTCGTGGCGAAAAGACCCGAAGTTCAGGCTCTGGAAGCCTAACGGCTGCCCGGCCTGCGAATTTACCGGATATTCGGGCCGTGTCGGCCTGTTCGAGATGATGGAAGTGGATGAGACGGTGCGCGACATGATCCTGGGCCGCGTCATGTCGCACGAATTGCGCAAGTACGCCCGTTCGAAAGGCATGCGCACGCTTCGCGAAGAGGGCCTCATCAAGTGTGTACAAGGGACCACCAGTGCCGAGGAAATCCTGTTGCACACCGATCGTTACGACGACTAAGGGAGGGATGCAGCCGTGCCGAAATACGCGTACAAAGCGATGAACAAAGAGGGCAAGGAGACCTTCGGCATCGTCGATTCGGAGAATCAGGCTCTTGCCATCAACGATATCCGCCAGATGGGCCTGTACCCGACCAAGGTCTATGAAGCCCGTAAAAGCGACGAAAAACGGGCCCGCAAGGATAAAGGCGGCCTGAGCGAGCTGTATTTCGGCGGGGTTAAGACGAAAGAACTGGTGATCATGACGCGCCAGCTTTCGACCCTGATCGACGCCGGCCTGCCCCTGCTGCGCAGCATAAACGTGCTGATTACGCAGCTCAAACCCTGCAAACTCCGCGATATTCTCAAAGAGGTGCGCGACGATATCCAGTCGGGTGCGACGTTTTCCGAGGCCCTCGCGAAGCATCCCAAGGAGTTCGACCGCCTCTACGTCAACATGGTGCGGGCCGGCGAAGTCGGCGGTATGCTCGAAGTGGTGTTGCAGCGGCTGGCGACATTCATGGAACGCCGCCAGGCGTTGAAGCGCCGCGTAAAGGGCGCCCTGGTGTACCCGGTGGCGGTCATGCTCGTGGCGACGGGCATCGTGTGGTTCCTCTTGTCGTACGTGGTGCCCGAGTTCGCGGTTATCTTCGAGGATTTCGGCGCCAATCTCCCGTGGATGACGCAGTTTCTCATCAAGTGCGGTGATTTCGCGCGCTTCGAGTGGTGGAAAGTCGCCCTGTACTTCAACGGCACGATCATCGGCATCAAGGTTCTCGGCAAGGTTCATACGGTGAAGCGCATCATGGACCGCGTTGTCCTGCGGATACCCCTGGTGGGCGATCTGATCACCAAGGTTGCGGTAGCGCGGTTCTCCCGCACCCTGGGCACCCTGATCACCTCCGGCGTGCCGATTCTGCAGTCCCTGCGCATCACGAAGGAGACCATCGGCAACGAGGTCATCGAGAACGCCATCCAGAAAGTGCACGACAGCATTAAGGAGGGCGACACGATCGCAGCCCCGCTGGATGAAGCGAAGGTCTTTCCGGTCATGGTCGTCAACATGATCGACGTTGGCGAGGAGACCGGCAGCCTCGATGCCATGTTGATGAAGGTGGCGGACATCTATGATGCCGAAGTCGAGGCCGCCGTCGAGGCCATGCTGTCTCTGATGGAGCCCGTAATGATTGTTGTGCTGGGCTTTATTGTCGGCTTTATTGTGGTAGCCATGTATCTGCCAATTTTCTCCCTGGCGGACGTAATGAGCGGCGTATAACGCGCCATCGGGCACCGCTTGGCGGTGGAAAAACAAGGAGTGTGAGTGATGACACGAAGACACGGGTTCACGCTGATCGAGCTGCTGGTGGTGATCGCCATCATCGGCATTCTGGCAGCGATTGTGGTGCCCAACGTAGCCAACTGGGTCGCGAGAGCGCGGATGGCCCGCGCAGTCGAGGAAATCCGCGGGGCGGACCTGGCCATGACCAAGATGCTGACCGACGCCAGCAAGAAGGACTTCCGCGCCTTCTTCACCCCGCTCGGGCTGGAGGCATACAACAATCTAGGGCTTGCGGACCAGATCTACGTGAGCACCTATGTCAGCTATAAGCTGTTGCGGCAGGGGCGCGCGGCCCTCGGCACGTGGGATATCGACATCGACCTGGATCCGAAAGTCATCGGCCAGTTGGGTGTCAATTACGTCGAGGAGCTTGGCCAGGACCCCTGGGACAAGCAATACAAGTTCTGGTTCGGCCCCTGGCGCAACGCGACCGTAGGCGGCGCCACCGTGGGGGTGATCGAATTTCGCTCGTGGCGGTTCGGCGAAGGCGACATCAACGATTTGAGCGGTGATCCGGGAGCGTACGTGCCGTACGTCTACGATGACATTCGCAGGCAATTGGCTGAGGAAGAAGTGCCGGGCGCCCCGAATGAGGACGGTCAGTGGGGTTACCCCGCACCGACGAAGCTGCCGGTTTACATTTTCTCGACCGGTTCGAACCAGGCCTGCGACCAGTTGTTCTCGCTTGATGCCAGCGCGGTGGGCTATGTGTGGTCCGATGCGTTCGCAGACATGCCCGGTTACGGCGGCCCGGATGACGAGTATAAGGGCGGCGGTGACGACATCAACAACTGGGATTCCGAGGTAGGCTGGACCGGGTTCTACAGTTAATAACGGCGCGGAGTGGGGGCGGCGCACGGGGCGCCGCCCCTATGGTCCGTGGATGGGAGACGCATGAAGGCGCGAGTCAAAAATACGCGCGGATTCACACTGGTTGAGCTGCTCGTGGTGATCAGCATCATGGCCATCCTGGCCGCGATCGCGATCCCTACGCTCATCAGGGCCGGTGCGTTTCAGAAGGAATACATCGAGCAAAGCGGCCGCACCCTCTACAACATGCTCAAGGCGGCCGAGTTCTACGCGTCCACCTACAATGTCGAGACCTGTCTCGCCTATGCGGCTTATGTGGGCGAGGCAGACAAGAACGAGAGCGACAGCGTAACCGATCTGGACGTAATCGTCGCCCGGAGCATCGGGGTGTTTCGCCGGGCGACGGACGAGGAGCTGGCGGCGTGGCAGACCTATTACGCGGGCACCCCGGATGAGGTGCTCGGCCGGGAAACGGGAATCGAGCCCGATACGCCAGCGTTTGTGCCCGTGGGCGAGATCAATCTCACCGAGTTCCAGGAGGGCGCGTGCGTTCTCGGTGACTGGGACGAAACCGTTCCGCAATATGCCCCGTTCTGGGAGGAAGTGTCCGGCTATCCGGCCAAGGGCCTCAAGGCGGTGCGCATTCGCACGGAAGACGGCATGCTCGTGACACCCCATGTCGAGTATCCGAACATCTACAGCGTCCCGGATTGCTGGGCAGCCCACGTCTTTTCCCCGGCGGGGTATGTGGAGTCTGATGTATCTCACGAGCGGCTCGTAATGAACGTCGGCGCCACGCCCTGGAGCGACCCCGACGACCGGTTTATCGAGCCATATCCTGACCCGCCGGCACCATTGGTTCCACTGGACCCAATCACCGTGCAGATATCGAAGTCGTCCGCGCGGATCAAGATTGTGGAATGAGGAGGCAAGCGTGAACAGGCGAACCGGATACTCGCTACTCGAGGTGCTCATCGCGCTGGCGATCCTGATGATCGGCATTATCGCGGTGTACCGCCTGTTTCCCATGTCCATGCGCGCGGCGCGCCTGGCCGACGAAAAGATCGTGGCCTCCGAGCTGGCGAGTTCGCGCCTGGGCCGCCTGCGCTCGGCGGGCGCCATGGGGCCTGTGCTGAACTCGTACACCGACCCCGGCTCGGTCTTCGCCGATACGCATTACGCGCAGCTATTAGCGGCGGCGGGCGACGTGTACGCCCTGTACGAAGGCTATACGACGACCCTGCAACGGCTGCGCGGCGCCAGCGAAATCTATTACCAGCGGGCCCTGTTCTCGGTGCAGATGCCCGACGGCCGTGATGAAACGTTTGTGACGTACATCGTCGAACAATAACAGGAACTGCGCCCCGGTGGCGCGGCCCGGAGAGGTGGAGTGCAGGCCATGATGGCCATGAGCCCGATCAGACGGAACGGACGACGCGGCGCGGCGCGGGGGTTCACCCTGCCCGAGCTGCTCATCAGCATGGCCATTCTGTCCATTCTCACCCTGGCCCTGTTCATGCTGTTCCGTTCGACCCTGAGCGCCTACAAGAGCACGAAGAAGGCCATGGACGCCAGCGAGGAGACCCACACGGCGTTCCGCGTCCTCGAGCGCGACCTCGTGCAGGGCTACGCCGCGAAACACTACGGCGATTCGGCCAATTTCTTCGGCTGCCCCTTCGGCATGACCATGATCTGCACCATGGATGCGGCCGGCCAGTACCGGACCGCCCGCGTCTCCTATGTCGTCCACAGTTTCGCGGGCAGGGGCGAAGTGTCTGCATACAGAGACGATCCGAACGACGATCTCGAGGTCCCCGTACCGACCCAGGCCATGATTCGCTACATCGAGCCTGGCGTCGACTCGTTAAGCGAGTATCCCCTGGCCTGGCCGGACTATACGGACCCGACGGCGCCAATCGAGGAAACGCAGCAGAATCTGTATCAGCCCTTGCGCGTCATTTACGAGCTGTTTGGCCCGGAAGGGCCCTCGCCGGTGGGCGCGGCGCAGTTGGAGGCGATGCTGCAATCCAAGAAACACGAACTCTGGCTGGCGATGTTGGGCGATCGCCTTGAGCCCTTCGGCGAGCTGCCGCGCTTGTGGGACGACCCGGCCGCGCCGGGAACCACCTGGGGCGGCGGCCCGAATTTCGCCGCGCGGTGGGATGGCAAATATCCGGAAGACTACCTCATCGCCGAGGGCATCTTGCAGACCGCGCCGGGACCCATCGGTACGGACCTCACCCAAACGCAATGGTTCCTTTACGGCTACACGCCGCGGGATCCCCGGTTTATCGAAGACGTGGGCGCCGTCGAGATGATTCCCTACTGGAACGCGGCGGATTCCGACAACATTGGGATTCCCGGCGAAACGAATTATCCCTTTGTGAACTACTATGGTTCGCCCTTATACCCGTTCCCGCCAAGCCTGGTGGCCACCAACATGGATCTGGTTTTCAAGGCGCCGAACCTGGGCGAACATCACTACGTGCGGAGGCTGTCGCACACGTTTCAGATCCCCGTGGGCTACCGCCGCCCCGTGTTGGAGTAGTAATTGAAGGCGCACGGCACAGGATTCACCCCATGCCTGGGCGCACGGAGTCATGGCACGGAATCGAGGAAGGGAGTTGAGATGCGCAGAAGCGACAGGCGCGGTCAGGCCCTGGTCATCGCTATATTCATTCTGGCGTTCCTCACCGCTATAGCCATTGCGTTCTACACCAGCACGACCATGCAGCTCCGCCGGGCCCTCAACGTGACCAACCGCGTGCAGGCCGCACAGGCCGCCGAGGCCGGCATCGCCATGGCCCAGGCGTTTCTCCGCCACGACGCCATCATTCACAACACCTACACGTCCTACGATTTCGCGTTCAGCACCTATTTCAACGGCGCTGCGTTCGCGCAGAAAGCCTGGGCCTTCCCGGCGGGTTCGCGGGTGCCCCTCGTGCCCGCGGTTGCGCCCCCCGGCCTCGGCGACCGGCTCTACATCCCCCGCGCGCAGGGCGGCGATCCCACGGTCGACCCCCTGGATTTCACCGGCCCGTTCGCCGTCGATCAGTCCGTAGGCGCCTTGACACCCGCCGAACAGATCGACACGTGGGCCGATGTGGACAACAACGACGACGGTCTGCGCGACGCGATCTGGTTGCCCCTGCCCCGTGACCGGTTCTTCACCGTTGACGGCATCGACAACGACCTCGACGGGCTTGTCGACGAAAGCCAGCGCATGCACGAGGACGGCCTCGACAACAACGGCGACGGCGTGGTCGATGACGCGG
>CAZFOG010000006.1:37454-41404 GCA_964520685.1 uncultured Nitrospiraceae bacterium
GGTCTCGACAACGACGGCGACGGGGCCATAGACGAGGCGGACGAGCAGAAGCTCTTCTGCACCACGGTCATCCGGGACGGCGCGGGAAATCCGCTCGGCAATATCGATGTACGGGTCAATTCATACGCCGAGAGCTTTCCGCAAGCTCTGATTGATGACGGCCTGGTCAACGGCCTGCCGCCCAATGAGACGGTGACGGTCAACATCACCGATCCGCTGATTGATCCCAACAGCGACGTCGATGTGCTCGACAATGACTACGACCTGGTCGTGAACAACGGCCAGCAGTACATCTTCGCCGATGCCGACCCCGAGCCTCCGGGGACGTGGCAACCGATCCGGACATGGAGCCTCGTAAAGCGTGAGGCCTATCTTGCCGACGTCGTCGAGGCCTTCAACGAGATCGATTACGACGCCTATCTGCAGCCGCTCGGGTTTCCCATTGAAACCCATCTCACGGCTTCGGGTGAACCGGTGTGCGATGTGGTGGGGCGTGTGGCCGTGCTGGTCGAAGACGCCACCGCGAAACTCAATCTCAACATCATCAACGGCTACGCGCCCAACTACGCAAGCTACAACGAAGACCGCATGACTGCGGGCTCGGGCAGTGCGGCAGGGCCACCTATCAAACGCAACCTGAGCCTCGGTCTCGACCCGAGCGAGTGGGACGCGCGCGTCCTGCCGACCAGCGGCCCGGCCAGAGCCGAGAACACGGCGCAGATGCGTACCGGCGCGCCCGGGGGCGAGGGCCTTTCGGTTACGGATGCGGCGTTGCCTGGCAGCCCACTCGAGTACGACTTGGGGTTCCCCGGATACGGCCGGGTGGACGACAACGGCAACGCCCTCTGGGCGGCGCTCTCGGGCATCGACTGGGACGGCAGCGGCTGGCCCTACGACGGCGTTATTCCTTACGACTATACAAGCGGCGCGCTTGACGACGGGGTGGATAGTTTCCATTTCCCCAATCTCGAGGGGATCGACGAACCCCAGGAATACTCGCCCTACCGGACACCCCGCAACGTCGTGGCTGAAAACGATGGCGTAGACAACGACGGGGATGGATTGATCGACGAATTCGGCGAGCTCGGCGACTGGTACTACCGCACCAACCGCCAGTTGCCGCTCGTGTCTGCCATCGGTCCGGTAACGGCCCGTCTCTGGCGGCCTCTGACCATTGGCCACAACTTCAGCCGGGGCGACCGGTTCAGCTTCTTCTCGGCGGACGGTGAGCTTCGGGACGAGCCGTTCATCAGCGGCCTGCGCCTCGACTACAACTACGCCCTCGCCGAACAGATCCAGAACATGTTCTCCCAGGATTGGGGCTACAACATCGGGAACACGTTGAGGCCGCTCGGGCTGCCCGTTGATACCGAAAGCTTCGGCCTCGGTCTGCTCCGCGAAAACGTGGCGGTTGAGCCCCTTGTGATGAACGCGGGCCTCCTCTTCGAGCCCATCGGCATCCTCGGGGGGGACATTGCCGACGGCGACCGGTTCCCGGCGGACACGGGCCTGCGGGGCCTGCAGTTGACCGCCAACCTCGTCGACAACCGCGATCCCGACCACGCCCAGACCGAACTGACCGACAGCGTCTTCGACACGTGGTGGTCGGTTGTTGCCGGCGGAGACGACAGGGAAATCGAATACACGGCGGCCGGCATCGAGAGCATCCGCATCAACGAAATGATGGTGCGCCCCGTCCGCCGCATCGAGGCGGAGGTGACTGTGGACCCGGCAGCGCCCGATTATCAGGCGATGTTCAATTTCGAGCCCGCGGAACCGCCCGCGTACAGTCCAAATCTCGATCCAAACGGTTTTTCGTATCCCACGGTGCCGGATTTCCTCATGCTTGCCGAGAACTTCGAGAGCCATCCGGATTACCGCGGCAAAATAGCAGCAGCCACGGCGTTGGACTTTTCGAGTACTACCTCCGCCTGGAGCGCAGGGGGAGACACCACGCCGCTCTTTCCCGGCAACCGGGCGTATGTGGCCACCACGGAGGCCTACCTGGATAACGCTCCGGAAACCGCCCCCGAGCTCGCCTTTCTCGAGCCGCCGCCGGACGTCGTGCAGTTTTTGTTCGCGCCGAGCGCTCAGTTGCCGGCGGGGCGTTACTACATGCTGATCAGCACGCTTGACGCGGCCGGCAACCCCACCGTGCCGCAAGCGTGGAACCTCGAGTATGCGGTCAAGTATTGCCGGCGCGTCGACGCCGATCCGGCAGTCGTCGGATATCCCACCTTCAACGGCAAGGTGGCGGATTACGACGACATCATTTACGACGTCTTTGACGAGTTTTACCCCGAAGACGTGGCCGCTCCCGAGCCGCCCGTACCATGGCAGCAGCTCGACCCCTACGCCATGGGCGATTTCATCCAGCGGCCCGACGAAGCACAGCTCGACGGCAAGCTATTCCTGCCCACGCGGCTGGTCCGCAATCCGGGACCCGCGATTCCCGGGTACGAGCAGGACGACGCCTATACCGTCGAGATTCCGCCTGTCGCGCCGGATCCGGCGGACCAGGTTCTCCTCTGCGTCGCCTTCAAGATGGGTGACGTGGACCCGGGCGCGATCGCGATCAATTTCTTCGAGTTCAGCCAGGAACCCGACCACGAGTGGATCGAGCTGGTGAACATTGCCGAGCCGCCCGATTACGCCGATCTCGGAAACCCCGCGCTCATGAATGCCACCCTCGACGATGCCGAGCGTGCGCGCTGGGCCGAAAAGGCGTCGGTGGACCTTTCGGGCTGGCATCTCGAGATCGGATACGAAGGCAACGACGATTACGCCACCATGCGCATTCCCGAGGGCACCTTCATCGCGCCCGGCGGGTCGATTCTCGTCGGAGTGAACAAGTACGACCGGTTCCAGCATCCCGACGCCGTCGAACCGGACCCCACGGGCCCCGTCGCGGGCCTGGTCCCGTTGATTTTCCAGAACGGCATCGGTCTTGCCCGCGGAAACGACCCCGCGTGGCTGGCCAACGTGACTGTGCCGCCGATTCCGAACCCGATGTTGACCCCAGCCCTCGAGAGCGTCTTTGAGCGCGTCATGCCCGGCGGCGAGGACTTTTCTTCGTTCTGGGATGATTGGCTGCAATCGACCCTCGACCCCGTGACGGGCTTCGCGTACGCCAACAAACCCTGGGACCGCATTGTCGAGGCCGAGGTTTCCCTGAGCGGCCACGCCGAGCCGTACCCCATGGTTATCGAAGCGGGGCCGGACGGCACGGGCGATGCCGCAACGGGTACGTTTACGCCGTCGCCAGCGCCGTCGTGGATACCCAACGTCTTTGTGGGCAATTATCTGCGGCAGCTCGTGGGCGGCGAATACAACTACTGGCAGATCGTGTCGAACACCGCGACGACCCTGGCGCTGGCGCCTGCCCCCAACGCGTTCCCGGCCCCCTGGCCGTCGGGTACGCCGTGGGCCATCGTGCCCGAGCCCGCGTTCTCGGATATCCGCCAACTGGCCATTCTGGTCCTCCGCGGCGGCATTTTGCCCAACTATCCCGAACAGGACGCCATCGACAACGACAACGATAACGCCGTCCTGGTGAGCGATAGCCTGGACAATAGCGGCGACGGGCTTGTCGACGACCCCGGCGAGGGGATCGACGAAGGCCGCCTCGAGTACTGGTTAAGTAATCCGAATCAAATGACCGCCCCCGGCGAATACAGCATTTATTCGCTCGAGTACGAGACCCTGTTGACGACCTTCTCGCCGGGTGACCCTGCCGCGGCTGACTATCCCCCCGTCTTGGCGTATCCCCCCTACCTCGGCTCGTGGCAGGACCACCCCGAGTGGAAGGCGTTTGTCGAGCGGCGCATGTTCCCCGGCGACCTGGTCACGGTCTCGCTCTATACCGGCGCGGGCGAAAACAAAAAGCTCGTCGACCAGGCGACCTATACCGAGAAGGACGTGGTTAACCGCGCCATCGACGACGTGCTCGA
>CAZFOG010000006.1:41504-43067 GCA_964520685.1 uncultured Nitrospiraceae bacterium
GCGGCGAACCGGTGGACCGCTACCGACGGCGCCTACGACGACTGGGCGCCCAGTTTCGGCCCCTGGAAAGATGCCACGACCCATTGGCTTGACGTGGTGGACGGACCGGTCGAATACGGCCACGCCTTCTCGGGCACTCCGCTGCGCCGAAATGTCTTTGAAACGCTGCTCGAGGCGCCGTTCGCCACGGGCGACCCGCTCGATCCCGAGGTGCTCGGGCCCGCGTGGGACATTGCGTTCGGCGGCTGGGGCCTGGAACGGCAGGCGGTGCGCAACCGCGTCTATTCCTCGGCCCAGCAGCTTCTCGAAATGCCGCACCTGATGATGCGCGAGGAACTCCGGACGGCCAGCGGCAGTGGCGGCTTGGCGTTTGCGCAGAACGTGGCCGAGCGCGCCCTGGTGGGCCAGCCCGAGCTCGAGGTATACAACGTGCCCACCGGCACCACCGGCCCGCAGAAGACTGACTCGGTCGCGCTCGCGAGCAGCATGACCAGCGATGCCCTGGAATTGACCTGCGCCCAGGCCGGCTTCTATCCGCTCTTCCCCGGCCCGCAGGACCTCGCAAACGCCGTGGCGGGCGGCAACAATTTGCACCAGTGGGACACCGCCAATGCTGTGTTGCCCAGTGTCTGGGCCCCCGTATTGCTCTATTCATTGGATCCTGCCGGGATTGAAGCGCCAGGCACGGACGTGTTTCTGCAGCCGTACCACTGGCAGCCGGCGATCAACAACTTCGGAATGCCCGATTGGCAGGTGCAACTGAATTTCCTGCTTGCTCCGCCGCAGAACTATCCGCCAGGGCTCACCGAGGCTGATGTGCGCCTGCGCTGGCCCCTGTGGGAGCGCCCGGTGATTTTTGTGTCGGGCAACATGCCCAATTTCGACCAGAACATGTCGCGCACGGATGACATACTGACGCCGCGCCCGGCCTACGGCGATGCCACCTTCAACGCCCATCCCGCCGAGGCCCTGTTTGTATGGGATGCCGACGACGGGCTTGAGGACGGCGAATACGAGGTGTATGTCGTTGCGGGCGGCCTTGACCTGAACCTCCTCGATTGGGGCCAGGAAATCGCAGATTTGCGCGCCAACCTGACCAATCTCATCGAACCCACATTTGGGCACGAGTTCCTCGATGCGCTGAATGTCGCCGAGCCCGATCTGCGCGAACTGGCCGTGGATATCGAGGTCTTCACCGACCGGGGTATCGACAGCGACAGCGACGGCATACGCGACATGGGTTTCGGCGACGGAAAAGTCTGGGATGACATTATCGACGGCGCAGGCGTGCCGGACGCGCTCGTGACCGAAAACTTCTTCCCCGAGCCGGGAGAGCTGTTGCGCGCCGAGAACCAGGAATCCTTCGGGATGAAATACGGCGCGACGCCCAACGGCGAAGGCGTCATTCATTACGGACTGGTGAAGGTCGAGAACAACTACCTGGCCCTGTTCTTGCGGAACTGGTCGAAGCCGGGAGTGCTCAACCGGTTCGCGCGGGTGATCCTGGCGCCGCGCGCCCGCTCCCACGGCCGCATCAACATCAACACGGCCCAGATGTCGCCC
>CAZFOG010000007.1:0-20462 GCA_964520685.1 uncultured Nitrospiraceae bacterium
GAAAATGGGCTGAGCAAAACCCTCGGGACAGACCCCGGTTTGCTGCGCAAACCGTTGGGTCAGTCCCGGTTTTTGGGACTTTTTGAGGCAGACACGGCATGGCCAAGAGAAAGACTACTGAAGATAAACTGGAAACACTTCGCGGGCTGAGCACCGCACCGTTGACGGGGGACGGGGAAAAGCTTCTGCGCGAAGCCATCGGGAGCCGCAACCGTGAGCTGGTGACCCAGGCCGCCGGAATTGTCCGCGAATCCGGTCTCGAGGGGTGTTGCGGCGCCCTGGCCGAAGCGTTCGCGCATTTCGTTGAGAACCCCAAGAAGGACAAAGGCTGCATCGCCAAATGTGCGCTTGTGGAAGCGCTTGACTCGCTCGAGTATGAAGACGATGAGATCTTCTTTGCGGGGCTGCGTCACATACAGAAGGAACCCGTCTGGGGCGGCCAGGAAGACACCGGCGCCGGGCTTCGGGCCAAATGTGCTATTGCCCTGGCGCGCCGGAATCTGCCGGGGGTATTGTTTCATTTGGCTGACCTTTTGAGCGATCCCGAGGCCGAATCGCGCAGAGGAGCCATTCGCGCCATTGCCTACGCAGGCGGTAACGAGGCCGAACTGATACTTCGCGTGATGGCGGGCCAAAGTTCAAACCAGGCCGACATTTCCGAGAGTCTCGGGGGCCTGATGGAATGCAACCCGGAGCGATCATTGCCCTTCGTGGCGCGGTTTCTCGACCACGCGGAGCCCGGCGTCGCCGAAAGCGCGGCCCTTGCCATGGGTTCTTCGCGCCAGCCCGAGGCCCTCGAGATACTCGTGCGCCGGTGGGAGCAAACCGTCACGCCGCAGGTGCGCGACATACTGCTGCTGCCGATCGCGCTGATTCGAAGCGAAGAAGCGCTGCATTTCCTGCTTGAACTGCTTCGGGAGGGACACATCGCCTCCGCCGAAGCTGCCTTGGAGGCGTTGGCGATTTTCCGAGACGACGATCGTGCGCGGAGTGCCATAGGCGCAGCAGTGGAGGAACGGGATGAACGCTCGCTGAAGGATGCGTGGGCGCGCCTGTGCGGAGAGTATTAGCCGGACAGCGCCACCATCGACCGCGCGGAGACGAGCAGTTCGCCGGAACCGTCGATCCGCGGCGCATCGGCGGCGGCATACAGGTCGGCGGGCGAGGCGGCGGCGGTGTTCACGCGCATCCACCAGTCGCCCTCGGGCAGCACGAATGTCACGTCTTCGTCCGCGGGGTTAAACATGAGATACAGGGGCGTTCCTTCGTTCTCGGTGCCGTTGATCCAAAAACCCAGGGCGGGTTCGGAAGCGTCCCAATCCTGCGGCTCGCCATCCGGCCGAAACCACTGCACATCGGGCTCGGCGCCCTTCTTCGAGGGTGTTCCGGAATAGAACTCCGTTCGCTCGAACGCGGGGTTTTCCTTGCGAAACTGGATGATGCCTTTACAGAACCGGAACAGAGCAGCGTTCTTTTCGAGCAGCCCCCAATCGTACCAGGAGATTTCATTATCCTGACAGTAGGCGTTGTTGTTGCCCTTCTGGGTACGGCCGAACTCGTCGCCGCCGAGTATCATTGGCACGCCCAGAGAAGTGAAGAGGGTGGCGAGAAAATTCCGCTGCATCTGGAGACGCAACGCCTGAATATCCGGGTTGTCCGTCTCGCCCTCGACACCGCAATTCCAACTGAAATTGTGGTCCAGACCGTCCCGGTTCTTTTCGCCGTTTATCTCGTTATGCTTTTCGTTATACGAAACGAGATCGTTCAACGTAAACCCATCATGAGAGGTAACGAAGTTGACGCTATGGACGGGGGTGCGGCCGTCATCCTGATACAGGTCGGGACTTCCGGTGATGCGCAGGGCGAAGGCGCCCTTTGAATCCGGTTCGTTAATCCAATACCGCCGCACATCGTCCCGGAACTTGCCGTTGAGTTCCGACCATCGCTCGTCGTTGCCGAAGGAGCCGACTTGATAGGCCCCGCCGACATCCCAGGCCTCGGCGGTTAATTTGACGTCGCGGAGCACGGGGTCCTCCGCAATGCGCTCGATGATGGGGGCATTCTCGACGATGTCTCCATTCTGGTCTCGCCCCAGCACCGAGGCCAGGTCGAAGCGGAACCCGTCGACGCGCACGACGGTGGTCCAGTAGCGCAGGCAATCGCGAATTAGGTCGCGCACGAAAGGATGGTTGCAGTTCACCGTATTGCCGCAGCCGGTGAAATTGAGGCACTTCCCTTCCTCGTCCAAGAGGTAATAGATCGAATGGTCGATGCCGCGATAACACAGCGTGGGCCCATCCTCATCCCCTTCCGCGGTGTGATTGAAGACGACATCGAGGATGACTTCGATGCCGGCCGCATGGAGGGCGGAAACCAGCTCACGGAACTCGCGAAGCTGTTCTCCGAAACCGCCCTCACTGCCGAACCGCGCGGCGGGCGCAAAAAAGGCGACAGGCGCATACCCCCAATAGTTCTTTAGGTGCTCTCCCGTGGTTGGATTGCGCCGCTTCAGAAACTCCTCGCCGACTTCCTGAACGGGCATAAATTCGACGGCCGTAACGCCGAGGTCTTTCAGGTGGGGAATCTTCTCGATGAACCCGAGATAGGTCCCGCGCCGCTGCACTCCCGAAGATTCGTGGGCGGTGAAGCCTTTGATATGCGTTTCGTAGGTCACGGTATGGGTCTTGCGCGAGCGGGGACGGATATAGGGCTCCCAGTCGCGTTCGACATCAACCACCACGCATTTTGCCTCGAAACGCTGGACGCTGCCCACCACCATCAGGGCACAGGGGTCCAGGACATAGCGTTCGGGGTCGAAACGATGGCCTTCCTTCGGCGCGTAGGGACCGTCCAGCCGCCACATGTAATAGGCGCCCGCGTGGAGATTCTCGATGAAGACGCTCCACACGTCTCCGATGCGGTTGCGCTCGACGTCCAGTTCAAACTCCGCTGCGGGGCGCGTGCCGTCTTTGTTTTCGAAAATCGCCAGCCATACGCGTGTGGCGTGGCGGCTGACGATGGCGAAGTGCACGCCCAACTCACCCACTGCAGCGCCCAGGGGGATTGCGCGCCCGGGCCGCGCTTTCAGTGAACCAACATCCAACGTGTTTGCCATAGACACTTCCTATAGAGCCGTGCCGCGGCTGCGCGGCGGAAACCAGTCCAGAAACCGTAATAGCCACTCGAGATTGCGCACCGCCACAACGCCGTTGGCGGCGGGCGCGCCGGCCAGAAAGGCGCGTATGATCAGCCGCATCAAATCCGGATGCTCGTGTGAACCGTGTGGTGTTACGATGCGTGAACAGTACTGCCCGTCGCTGCCGTTTTCGGCCTCGACCTCGAAGCTGCAATCATTCAGGGCGGCCCTGCGGATGTGCGTGGGACTGCCTACGGTCTTGCCGACGGTGATCTCACAGGCCAGAGCACGCCCCTCCACGGTAACGGCATCGAATGACGCGGTACACGACCGGTCTCCGGTTTCCATGTGCACCGAGGGCCAATCGATGGTTCCGCCGGGCGCGAGGGTCTGCAGCATGCTGAGGGGATGGGGCCCCAGGTCGATCCAGATATCCCGGAGCGTCGGACGTTTTCCCTGGTGCGGCGAGGCCAGCTCGCCCTGAAAACGCTCGATGCTCTCGTTTCCGCGCCGATTGCGCCAGAATTCGAGAAACGCGCGCATGCCCATGACATATTGCGTGCAGATACCCAGGAGCAACCCGCTGGCCCCGGCCATGGCCACAAGTTCCCGCGCCTGTGCCAGCATCGCGTCGCGGTCAAGGGTGTCGTCGAACACAAAGGGCTTTTCACACAAGACGTGTGCGCCAGCCTCCAATGCCGCGCGGGCATGGGCGTAATGGCACGGATCGGGCGAACAGACGTCCACCACCGCGGGAGATTCGGTTTCCAGCATCTTCTCGATGCTGGTGTAACCCTTCCCCCGAAACGCAAACAGTTCCCTTAAACTGCCCGCCGTCTCCTCCACGGATTCAGGCGAAGTTCCGGCAAAGGCCACGACGTCCGCGCCCTCGACGGCCCACCATTTTGCGTGGTGTTTGCCGATTCCGCGTGCGCCGATGACTGCTACACGACAACCCTGCAACGACGTCATGTATCGTCCTCGTCATCCCTTTCCCAGGCGTGCTCGCTGTCCGTCTCGAGTTCCCAGGGCATCATGAAGTGCGGTTCGTCCGCTTCTTCCTGTTCCCACCGCGCGATGGTTCTGCGATTGCGCCGCCGCTTAAGCATGTAGGCCACAATGACGAGCAGCGCCATGAATTGGAACAGGCCGAATCCTGACATAACGGCCGAGATCACGGCAACTTTCCAGAGTGACCGGCGCCAGGCTTCCCATAAATCGTCGGGGCTCATGCGCGCGCACTCGTGAAGCGCAGTCTGGAAATCGCTGTCACGCAGGGCGTATATCAGCTGCCAGAAGGCCTCGTCGCCCAGCCGGTCATACAGATAGGCCGTCATGGAAAGACTCTGGGCATAAAGGTTTCCGAAGGGCCGTTCGCCGCGCACCGTGCTGAAATTCATGATAAGGTCGTCGTAGGTGTATAGCCTGTCGGACAGGTACATGCGGGCAACGAGGAGGCTGCTGTTCCAGCGGTATTCGCCGGAGAGGTGCATGGCGATGCCCTCATTCAACCAGCGGGGCAGATGCGACAGGCTGGTGTTTCGAGCCAGAAGCACATGGAGCAGTTCGTGGCGCACAACCCCTTCGTAGAGCCGGGGATTGGACAACTGGCCCGGCGTGCGGAGCACGATAACACCGTCTTCCGCGTGCGCCACGCCGCCCACTTCAGCGGGAGGCCAGAACCCCGCCCGCGCGGCGAAATCGCCCTGGGAAGCGCAAATATGCACGAGGATCGGGGCGTCGCCGGGGTCGAGCCGGTGTTGCCAGGACGCCGTGATTTCCTGGAGGTTATCGAGGGTGATTGCCGCGGTATGCCGTTCGCCCGGCGGGTATTCGATTCGGAACAGCCCGTCTTGCAGGACTTGCGCCGGGACGCCGTACGCGAAGAGTGCGGCCCCTGCGAGGCACACGGCCAAGAGCGTCCGTCTCACCGCAAATAAGTCTCCATTTCGTCGGGCACGGGTTCCTTGCGCAGGGTTTCGATTGTGCTTGCCGCGTGTTCAAGGACCGCCGCAACCCTCTCCTGGGAGACATCCGCCGCAATCAACTCGCCGGTATCCACATAGTAGAGCCAGGCCCGGTCAGGCGCCACACCCTGCAACCGGCGCAGCGCTTCGGCATACAGGCACAACTGCGCTTCGTACATGCCGCGCCGGCTTTCCCGGTGGAGCCCGGTTTTGTAGTCGAGAATCGCGGTCCGGTCGAGCAGGGCATCGATCACACCCTCGAGCAGAGCGTCTCCCACCCGCAACACGAACGGGGCTTCGCGCTGGATATCGTTCGCATCGCGCAAGAGCGGCCAGGCCTCGGAGCTCATGAGCTGCTTCGCGGCGTTCTGCAACTCCACTTTCAAAGGGGCCTCGAGATGCATGGCCGGTTTTTCCCTGCGGAGAAAAACGTCGATATCGGGAGGGGGTCTCTTGAAATCCCACAGCTCGAAATAGCGGTGGACGAGGGTTCCGCGGAGCAGCGGGTCGAGATGTCGAGACGCGTGCTCGCTCGCGGGCGCGCGTTCTTCGTCCGAGGGATACATGCGATGCGCCAATGTGGTCACAGCAAATGCAGGCTGGGGCGCAGGCTTCGCCGGGGCCAGCTCGATGCGGCGCGTCAGCACGTTCCAGTCGGGAGGTTCGCAGGCCTCCGAGCCGGGCTTCCCGGCTATCGCTGGCGCCATCGACCGGTGAACCTTGGCGCTCCAGCCGTTCCCGTCAATGAGAGCGCCCTCCTGCCTGCCCAGGATGTCAAATTCACTCACGAAAGGTTCGAGCAGGCTGTCGGCCATCACTTTTGCCTTGCCTCCCGATTCGGGCGTCCCGCCAAGAACGAGCCAGTCCCGCGCCCGGGTCATGGCGACATATAAGATACGGGCGCGTTCGGCTGCTTCCTTCGCTTTTTCGTCGCGGGTCATAATTTCGTAGATTTGAGGCGGGATGGGCTTGTTTTTCTCCGGTTCGTAGGGACGCGCGAGAGGGCCGAATGCCCGGTGAAAGACTACACTGGAGGGACGTGATGCCCCGGGCCGCCGCGAAAGGTCGGGCAAGAGCACCGCGGGAAACTCGAGGCCCTTGGATTTGTGAATGCTCATGATCGTGACTTCGTCGGAGCCCTCGGCCTGAAGGGGGGCTTCGCCCTCTTCGAGGCCGGAGGCCGCGACGTCGTCGAGATACCGCACGAATGCGCTCAGGCGCGGGCGCCGCGTCTCACTAAAGGCTTCCGCGAGCTGGGCCACCTTCCGTACGTTAGAGACCCGTTGCTCGCCGAGGAACAAGCCTGCCAGCATGGCTTCGTAACCCGTTCGCTCGAACACGTAGCGAATGAAATCCGGCAGGGGCCGCCCGGCTTCCGCCCGGAGATCGCGAAAAACGGCGCGGGCATGCTCCAATTCATCGAGTTGTGCAAAATCCGGCGGTGTTTGGCCGTCCAGAAGCGCCACGGTGGCGCCGCCGTCGCGGCATAACGCGAACAGGGAATCGTCGTCCAATCCAACCATGGGGCTTCGCAGAAAACCCAGAACGGCGGGTTCATGCCAAGGGTCCACGACGGCTTCGAGGAGATTGCGAATGTCGAGAACCTCCTGGCGCTCGTAAAACCCCTTTCCCGCGATCACATGGAAGGGGATGTTGCGTTCGCTCAGGGCGCGCTCATAGATGCGCACATCGCTCAGAGCGCGAAACAGCATTGCCACATCGCCGAAGGTCACCGGGCGTTTCGCGTCGCTGCCCTTCGGCTGGACCTGGACGTCCAGCGCGCCCGAACAGGCCGCGGCAATCCAGTCGCCGAGCATGGCGGCCTCGCGCTCGCGCCTCTCGGCGGCCCCCACTTTTTCCTCGGGGACCTCGGGAATGAGAAAGTGCACACGGCACTCGTTGACGGGGGGCCGAAAGGCTTCGGCAGGCACATACTCGGGTTCGACGGCATTGAGCAACCCGCTTTGCCCAAAGAGGGCGTTGACGAATTGGACGATTTCAGGCACCGTTCGGAAATTCAGATGGAGTCCGATGGTCTCGTAACCCTCTCTGGCACGGTCAAAGACCTCGACCTCGGCCCCCCGGAACCGGTAGATGGACTGTTTTGCATCCCCTACGATAAAAATCTCGGGCCTGTTCGCCGTGTCCGACAACAGCCGCGCGATCTCGTACTGCTCCGAATCGGTGTCCTGGAATTCGTCGATGAGGAGATGGCTGATGCCGCGGGCGACGCGTTCGCGGATCTCAGGCTGGCTGCGGAGCATCTCGAGGGCCATCAGGATCAGGTCGGTGAAATCGAGGGCATTTCTCGATGCCTTGGCAACACGGTAGCGTTCGTACACGGCACGGAAACTTCCGACGACGTCGCGGGTCAACTCGGCGGCGCATTGCTCGATGGCAGGGTCGTTAGGCGGCGGGAGGCAGCCTTCCAGAAACTCTTTGAACTTATTCTGGGCGTCGCTCAATTCTTTGAACACGGCCTCGGAAGGCCAGTTTGCCTTGCTGCCGTTGGGCGCCTTCCACACGAGGTAGCTGCGGATTAACTTTTCGATCTTCCCGGCGTCACGAAGGTTGGTAATCTCCCTGATGAGATCGAGGGCGACCCCGCGGCGCTGTTCGCGGCCGTCACTCGCATTGTCACAGAGGCCGCCGAATCCCTCGAAGATGCGCTGGAACCTGCGGCAGTCGGGCGCGGCGCCCATGCCGAGGAGGTGCTCCCGGCAGGCCTCCTCGACGCGTGTCTGCCAGTAAGCGATGATGCGCTCGGGTGAGGTGAACTTCTCGCTGGCAAGCACCCGGCCGGCAGTGACGGGATTGCGCAAAAATGTGCCAAGCATCTCTTTGAGCCGGAAAATGCCGTAGTGGCCGGCGATCCGCAATGTTTCGGGGTGGGAGGTTTCGAGCAGCTCTTCGACGGCCGCGTCGATGACCTCGGCGCGCAAGATATGGTTTTCAGCTTCGTCGAAAACCGTGAAATCCGGATCGAGGGGGGGATCCGTGCGGCAGGCCAGGGCATTCTGGCGCAGCAAACCGGCGCAAAAGGCATGAATCGTGCTGATGCGCGCGGTCTCGACCTGCCGCGCGAGCTCGCGCCAGCGCCCCATTTCCTCGGGCGAACCGGCATGTTCACGCTCGCGGCACTCGGTGCGAAGGCGGTCTTTCATCTCCGCGGCGGCCTTCTCGGTAAAGGTAATCGCGACAATGCGCTCGAGAGGCACCTTGCATTCGCGCACCAGGTACAAGACGCGCTCGATCAGCACGGCAGTCTTGCCGGAGCCCGCCGATGCGGTGACGCACAGGTCTTTGCCGGTAGTTTGAATAGCCTTCTTCTGCGGTGGCGTCCAGTTCATCCCGCCTGCTCCTGTTTGCGGTCGATGCGCGACGGGTCGATGCGGCACACGCGGCGCGCCTCGCAATACGCGCACACATCCGGCCGGGGGGCAGGCGGAAAGGCGGCGGCGCGAATGCCGGTGAGCGCTGCGACAACGCCTTGGAAAAAGCCTTCCCTTGCCGCCTCCCAAGTGGTGTGGCCTTTTTCGCAAACACGCCGCGAAGCCGATGTTCCGACCCGGAGCAAAGCGCCCTCCACGCACTTCGAGCCGGGTGCGATTACGTGTTCGAGGGCAAGCGCGTATGCCACCAGTTGGAGTGAAATGCCTTGCTTCACATCCTCTGCCGAAGGCGGATACCCCGTTTTGTAATCGATCACCCGAAAACCCTCGGCGCCTTCGTCAACGCGATCGATGCGGCCGCGCATCCGGAGCGGACCCGCTTCCGTTTCCACCTCGAGAGCGGGAAAGGGGCCATGGTCTCCGCCAAAGAGGACCTCGAAATGCACGGGCCGCCAGGCATCTTTTTCTTCGCGCTCGACAATGAGGTACCGGTTCATACGCGCGTGAGTCGAGATCCGTTCCGCGGCCAGGATGCCTTCAGGGGTCGGGGTGCGCGTGTCTTTCCGGGCGTCGAACGCCGCATCGACCAGCTCGCGCATGACAGACAGGGCCTCTTCTGCGGGAATCTCGCGCACGGGTATGCCCTTATAGTGCCCGTGAAACTCCTCGAGCACGCGGTGGACCACAATTCCCAATTCCCGCCGATCGAAGGCAGTCTCGGGCGTGTCGATCTGCGTGAGCCGCAGCAATCGCCCCGCAAAGAACTTGAACGGACACGCGCGATAGTCCTCGAGCTCGGTTGGGCTGAACACATGTTGTTGACCATACCTGACGGCGATGTGCGCTTTATGCGCCTCCGCACTGAGGATGCCGTCAAACGCATCGAACGCCGCAGGGCTGTACCGCCGTTTCTCGATGTCCGCTCCGCGTATCACATGGGCAAACCGGTCCGCGAGGCATTGCGGGACTTTGGACTTGGTGGCAAAGATATGGTTGAGCGCGTCGCGCGTGGAGGCGGCCTCGGCGAGCGCCGGGTAATACTGGCCCGCGCGCAACGGCGCCCGCTCGATAGGTTCGTCCGGAAACAGGCGCAGGAGATCATTCAGGAAGGGACTTCGCAAGAGCGGCTTGCCGTCGGGCGTGGCCGTACGCCACAGTATCCAGATTCTATCGCTCGGCGCCTGCAACACATGGTGGAATCCGGCGAACTCCCGTTCACTGCGAACTTCCCGGGGCTCGAGGGAGATGCCAGCGTCGCGCAGCTCCCGGACGTCGTCCTCGGAATACACGGCATTAACACTGGGTGGGCTCGGTATGACGCCCTCATTCACGCCGCCGAAGAATACATAACGAAACCGCAGTCCCCGGAGGCTGGCCATGGTGAGACAGCGCACCCCGTGTTTCTCCCGGAGAGTCGGTGTAACGCGAAAACCTTGCGTGCCACAGGCCTGCCGGAGAAACCGGGCAAAATGGGCCCGTGGCACCGCCCCATTCCCGGCGAACGGCCCCGCGCTCAGCCGTCCCAGCACTTCCTGGAAGGATTCCAGGGCTGCGGTTTCGCGCGCCCGCACCGGTTCCGAGGGACAGGCTTGGATGGCGGCACGCAGGTCAAGGGCATCAATAAACGCGGCGGTTGCGCGTCCGAACGCGGGCAGACTTGCCTCTGCCGGAATCGCGGAGAGCGCTGTGGCAAGGCGTTCGACGCGGGCAATTGTGGCGTCCAGTGCCTGCACGGCACGCGGATTCCGCCGCTTGAACCGTGGGATATCCTCGTCGCCCTCTCCGCTCTCATGTTTCAGCGCCTCGCGCAACCGGCGCAATTGGCGGAGCCACTGGGAATGCCCGGTCACGATTCCCGCAAGCCTGCAGAGCACGGGGAGCGCGCCGGCAAGCGATTCATCGAGACCGTCGCCGTTCATCCAGGGAGAGACAAGGAGTTCCACGATCTCTCCGTGCCGCCAGGCGGCCGAGGCATCCAGGGCGTCGAGAACAAACGCGGCAATCGAGCTGGCGGCGAGTTGCTCTTCGCCATACAGCCGGAGTGGAATCTGAAACTCGCGTGCCATCGAGCGCAGGCTTGCCCAAACCTGGCCCAAGTCGTGGTAGACAACCGCGATTTCGGCCGGGGAGACCCCCTCGAGGATCAACGTCTTGATGGCCCGGCCGATCGTCTCGACTTCTTCGGTCACCCCTGCGCACGGCACGACCTCGAGATTGGGGCGCAGTCCATCCCGCGAAGGTGCTTCGCCGCGCCAGAGGAGATACGCCGAGGCGTATTCACTGAACGAGGCCGGCAGCAACGACGCGACGCTCGAGGTCGATACGTTGAACGCCTTCTCGAGCCGGTCCATCGTCTGCCGCTGGAGGCGGTAAAGGTCGGTTGCGTTGGGGTCGCTGTCGGCCAGCATCGAGAAAACCAGTCGGCCCACCCGTTTCCCGAGGGTGGCAATGAGCTGGAATTCGGACTCGGTGAAGTCGTCGAATCCATCGAAGGCCAGCACATCGACGCCGTTCAACAAGGGTACGGCGCCCCCCTCCTCGAGAATACGGCGTACCTGCCAATAGACGCCGATGAGATCATAGGCATGGTTCTCGATGAGGGCGTCCTGATACGCCTGATACGCCAACGCAACAAGCCGGTCCAAGGTGCCTGGATGTTTTCGCCGGTCGACGCGCTCGGCAAACTCCGCGGGTTCGACGGCGGCCTGTTTGAGGTTCTCGAACACGCGAAGCAGATGGTTGAGGAATCCGTCGGTCTCGCTTTCAGGCGCCGCGCCCTCGAGCTTCCCCGCGGTCCGTAGCCGCGCCAGGGCTCCCTGCAGCATCAACCGCCGCTCGAGATCGTTCAGGCGGACGGCCTCGGGATCTGCTTTTTGCAGAATGGCCTCGGCGAATGATTGCAGCGTGAGCACGGGAGCGCCCCAGGCCCCCGGGACATCGCCATTGAGCAGCAATTCTTCCATACGGCGCCGGGCAAACTGGTGCGTGGGAGTAAGCAGCAGCGCTTGCCCCCAATGCTGATGGAGCAAGCGATCCAGATGCTCCGTGCGCGCTGACGAGTGCGTGCGTGCGAGCACTTCGACGGTCGCCATTGTCACAGCTCCTCGTGGTCTTTTATTTCGTAATGGTAACCCTGTTCGGTGAGAAAAAGCTGCCGCTTCACGCTGAAATCCTGGTCGCAGGTATCCCGGGAAACCAGGGAGTAGAAATGGGCGATCGAGCCGTCTTCCTTGGGCCGGAGAATGCGGCCCAGGCGTTGTGCTTCCTCCTGCCGCGAGCCAAAGGTGCCCGATACCTGAATTGCGACATTGGCGTCGGGGAGGTCAATGGCAAAATTGGCCACTTTGGATACGACCAGGAGTTTCTGCTCGCCTTTCCTGAAGGCGTCGTACAGCGCCTCGCGCTTCTTGTTGGCGGTCTGCCCGGTGATCAAAGGAGCCTTCATGGTCTTTGCCAGTACGCGCAATTGATCCAGATACTGTCCAATGATGAGGATGTTGTCGCCGCGGTGCCGCTCGACGAGGATACGGCAGATGCTTGCCTTGATCGGATTTGTCGAGGCGATCCGGAATTTGCCGCGTTTATCTGCGATGGCATAGCGGTAACGCTCGTCTTCCGGGAGGGGGATGCGTACCTCGGTGCATGCCGCTGTAGCGATCCACCCTTGCTTCTCGAGGACCTTCCAGGGAACGTCGTATTTTTTGGGCCCGATGAGGCTGAACACGTCGTCCTCGCGGGCGTCCTCACGCACGAGCGTGGCCGTCAAACCGAGACGGCGCCGCGCCTGAAGTGTGGCGGTAGCGCGAAACACGGGGGCGGGCAAGAGGTGCACTTCATCGTATATCACGAGCCCCCAGTTTCCCCGGTCAAAGAGGCCGAAATGCTCGAAATCGCTATCCTTCGAGCGGCGATACGTGAGCACTTGATACGTTGCCATGGTAACAGGACGGATTTCTTTCGCGTCGCCGCTGTATTCGCCCATCTCGTCCTCACTGAGCGTGGTCTTGTCGAGCAACTCGCTTTTCCACTGGCGCAACGCCACGGTGTTGGTGGTCAGCACGAGGGTCTGCGTCTGAAGCCGGTGCATGGCGCCAATGCCGACAACCGTCTTTCCCGCGCCGCACGGCAGCACAATTGCGCCGCTTCCCCCCCGGTTGGAGCCGGCCGCGTAGAAAGCGTCCACGGCCTCGATCTGATATTTCCGAAGAGAGAACGCCTTGCCCCCGAGGGTCTTGTCGCGCAACGCGAAGTTCAGCGGCGCGCCCTCGACATAGCCGGCCAGGTCCTCGACAGGAAACCCAAGCTTGATTAAGGCGCATTTCAGGTTGCCGCGCTCGAGGGGTTTCACAATCACCCGGCGGCCGTCTTCGGCGCCCTCGATGAACGGTTGCAGCGATTTCTGGCGTTTCAACTGGGTCACGAGGAGCGCATCGCCCGATTCGAGCACCAGCATGCCGTCTTCGCGTTTGTAGAGCTTCAGACGGCCGTAGCGCGAAACGGTGTCGCGGATTTCGAACAGGATGTTCTCGGGCACCTCGTACTTGCTGAATTCCTTGAGGTGGGCAATCATCTCCTCGGCCGACATGCCGGCGGCAGCGGCGTTCCACAGCGACAGGGGCGTCACGCGATAGGTGTGAATGTGCTCAGGGGATTTGATTAATTCCGCAAACGGGGCGATCGCGTCGCGGGCATCCTCGAAACGCGGTCCGTCCGTTTCGAGCAGAATGGAACGGTCGGATTGTACGATGAGTGGATTCGCGCGCTGGACTTCCATATGCCTTTCCGGTCCCGGTCACAAGGAACCGCATCTCACGAGTGCTGTTTTACTGAGGGGCGCACTTCAACACCCCGGATCTGCGTGGCGCCTGCCACGCGTACATCCAGGGGATTGTATCAAATCGGCGGGAAAAGGCGGTACTGCCGGGCGGCATGCGCGATTCCATCGTCATTCCCGCGCAGGGGGGTATCCAGAGGGCCTGCGAGAGGCGCAGCCGCACGGGGGACTGGGTCCCTGCTTTCGCGGGGGAGACGGGAAAGGGCAGGGGAGATGGGGAGGCAGCGCACCATGAGCCCGCGGCTCACCCGTAGACGATGAGAATAGAAATAACCGGTGAGGGCACCGGTCCCACAACAAAGCGCGAAATCCCGGTTTTGGGAATTTTCGAGGCAGCGAACCATGAGCCGGGTGGAGCCGGCGGAAATCACTCGAACGCTTTGGGCGTTCCGAGCACTTCCATCATCACGATGCCGCGGCGGACGTCGTCGAGGTTGGAGAATAATGCCTTTACGGCCGGGGCTTTCCTTCTGCGAGAAGCAGGGGCCATCTGTGCAGGCTCAATGGCGCCTTGGCGGATTTGCTGAGCGCGGTGCACAGTTGCCGCATGTTGCGCCTGGGCATCCTGCAACTGCTTTCGGCGCTGGGCCATCATCTGTTCGTGGCGTGCCTGCAGCGATACCGTCTCCGGTTTGCCTTCCGGTTGCCGGCCTGGGGCCCGCCGGCGGGGCGGAGGCGGAGGCGGAGCGACGGTCTGCTGGGCCGGTCGCTGCATCTGCGGTTGGACGGGGCGGGGGACCTGCTGGGGCTGTTGACGCTGGACCGGTGGAGCGGTTCGGGGCTGGGCGGTGCGCACCTGCGGCGACTCGCGGCGGGTTTCCGAAGCCGGCTTCTCAGGCGTGCCATAGAGCAGCCGCCGGGTCGCCTCCGGCAAATCTTCCGGGCGCACGGGTTTATGGCTCTTTTTGCGTTCCTGGGCCTTGCGCTGCTCCTGGATCTTTCCAATTACGCTCGCAACGGCGATGATGACAATGACAACCAGTGTTCCCAGTTCTTCCATTCCAGGACCTTTCGCCCTCTCGGAGCTTCTATGCGCGAGCTGTCAATCACCGGGGCCGGAGAGCCTCCGGCCCCGGCACGGGTAGTGGATTTACGCCTGCGGGTCGCCCTTTTTGCCTTCTATGCCAGAGATCGACTGGCGCATATCGGTGTCCGCCATGATGTTCTTCATGCGGTAGTAATCCATGATGCCGAGGTTGCCGGTGCGGAATGCATCCGCAATCGCCTTGGGCACTTCGGCCTCGGCCTGAACCACGCGGGCGCGCATCTCGACCACTTGGGCTCGCATTTCTTGCTCGCGCGCCTGGGCCATGGCCCGGCGTTCTTCGGCGCGGGCCTGGGCGATGTTCTTGTCCGCCTCGGCCTGTGTGGTCTGCAATTTGGCGCCAATGTTCTCGCCGACATCCACGTCGGCAATGTCGATGGACAGGATTTCAAATGCCGTGCCCGCGTCCAATCCGCGCGACAGCACCACCTTTGAGATGGAGTCCGGATTCTCGAGCACTTTTTTGTGGGACGCTGCGGAACCGATGGTGGTTACAATCCCCTCGCCGACGCGGGCGATGATGGTCTCTTCGGTCGCGCCGCCGATCAAGGTGTTGATGTTGGTGCGCACGGTTACTCGCGCTTTGGCATTGAGCTGAATGCCGTCCATGGCCACGGCGGCCACGGTGGGCGGGCCTTTGGTCGGATCGGGGCAGTCGATCACTTTTGGTTTCACGGAAGTTTGAACGGCATCGAGCACGTCGCGTCCGGCCAGATCGATGGCGGTGGCCTTCTGGAAACTCAACTCGATGTTGGCCTTATTCGCGGCAATGAGGGCCTGCACGACGCGCACGATATTGCCGCCCGCGAGGTAGTGGGTTTCCAGGTCGTTGGTTGAAATACCCAAGCCCGCTTTGACCGCCATAATACGGCTGTCGACGATCACCGACGCGTTCACCTTGCGCAGCCACATTCCCAAAAGGCTTGGAACACTGACGCGGGCTCCTGAGGCGAACGCCCGGATCCAAAGCCCGATAAACTTGATGAAGATGGCGAAAAAGATGAGCGCGATAACCCCAAGGAAAATCGCGGCACCCCACATGATTGGCATTGGCATGGCACACCCCTTCTTGTCAGCCCGGAACCCGGCCCGTGAACATTGTTGCAACCCGTTCTATCATGGAACCGCTGAAAAGTCACGTTTTTGCGGTTTCCTCTGTTTGTACCGCCCGCTCAACAACAACCCGATTGCCATGAACTTCGACAACCCGCACGATTGTTCCCCGCTCGATAAACGCCCCTTCGGACACCACCTGCAACCGCTCCGTACCCAATTCGGCGGTTCCGACGGGCCGCAAGGGTGTCACCACCTTGCCGGTCTTGCCTATCAGTTCCGTATTGCCGGCCTCGTTGACCCATCCTTCCTCGGCGTTCTGGGTATTTCCAAGCATCAAGACCTTGCCGAAGGGCGAACGGGGCAAGAGATACATACCCAGAATCACACTGCCGATGGTACCCAGGAATTCCATCATCAGGATGGGCAGCCAGTAATCGGGGTAATGGTAACATCCGAGGACCGCGCTGGTAATGATCATCAATCCGCCGAATGTGCCGCAGATACCTCCGGGCACCACGAATTCGACGGTGATGAGGGTCGCGCCAGCGATGAACAGTATGATGACCCACCAGATCATTGGCTGCCATCCTCATGGTCCATTTCGAGGAGCGCAATGAGCTGGTTAATCTCGACCCGGATACCCTGGATAATCTTCATCTTGTCGCTGGGGTCCTTCGGGTCGAATTCGGCGATTTCTTCAAAAGTGCCCATGAGTCCGTCGCTGGCTTCGAAGAGCTTGCGCGCTTCCGCCAGGAGCTTGTTAAACCGCCGCGCAAAGGGGATGCAGCTGTAATACCCGGCCCCCACCTGCTGAATGCTGAGAGTCTGTTCGTCCAGTTGCCGCAGCATATGAATAATCAGTTCCCGCTTATCCATGGACTCCTCTTTTCTTCGGGCTCGTCTTCCTCTTCCCTGTTTACGGGCTCGACAACGTACCGGTTGCCCTCGACCTGGGTGATGACAATCGGGGTACCCGGTTGAATGAACTCAGCGCGGCTGACCACCTGCAGGCTCTTGCCCCCAAACCGGCCCTTGCCCACGGGCCGCAGCATGGAAAGCGCCGTGCCCTGCAAGCCAATCGCGTCCTGCTCTTCCTGATCGGTCTGGGCCACAAACCCCAGTTCGGCCCGTTGCTCGTCGGCCAGAACCAAACGGCGATAGAGTGGCGTATGGGGCAGGATTTTCCAGGTCGCGGCCACCAGCACGAGAAACATGGCCATAGCCAGCACGAGGGAGTAGGCTGCATCCTCGAGGCGCTGATAATCCCAATGGTACTGAGGCAATTGCCAGTCGTTGAGAATAAAGGAAAGGATTATCCCCGCGAGGAGACAGATGATGCCGGCAACCCCCGCCACGCCGAAACCGGGAATGACGAAAATCTCGAGCAGAATGAGTCCCACGCCTACGATAACCAGGGCGATATCAATCCAGTCCGCAAGGCCCAATACCGCGCGCGACCCGAAGAACAAGACCAGGCAGGTGATACCGATGGTACCGGGTACCCCGAAACCCGGCGTCTTTACCTCGAAGTAGAGCCCTCCCACGCCAAGCAACAGAAGGATACCGCTGACGGTCGGGTTCGTGAGCCACCGGAAGATGAGTTCGGTCCACGTCATTTCATATTCGAACCGCTGGTACTCAAAGAGGTCGAAGAACGACAGCACACGCTCGAGGTCGTCAAAGGTATCTGGGATAAGCCCGTATTCTTTGGCTTCCGACGCCGTCAAGGTCAATAACTTGCCCCGCCCAACGACCAATTTGCCTTCCGGGGGATAGTTTTCGAACACATCTCCCGGGCCGCCGTACTTTTCGACGTCGGCCGGCGAAGGCGGCTGGACCGGAGCCTCCTCCCCGTTCTCTTCTTCTTCATCGTTGCCGATGGTCTCGCGAACGAATTCCTTCGCGGCATCTTTGACCTCTTCGGGCAACGGCACTTCACCGTCCAGCGTATCGATGAACTTATCGAGGGCGTCTTCCTTACGGCTGGACCGGGAACGGGAGTCCCGGTCGACGGCCTTTACGACCACCTTTCCGTCGAGCTTGAACGCGCGCAACTCGATGTCCTCGTCGACCATTGCCATGGCGATATGGGGATTGTGGCCGTTGGCCTCGGCGAGAGCGCCAAACTTCGCGCGCAGAAACGAGACCGTCTTCTCGCCGCCGGGCATGGGGCCTTGCGCGGTAATGAGAATCGGTGAAGCGGCGCCGATAGTGGCGCCGGGCGTCATGACGATGTGTTCACATGCGTAGGCAACGAGCGCACCGGCGGACGTCGCGCTGAAACCGTCCGTGATGTACGCGATTGTCGAAGCGGTCTTTCCGATGTGCTGGATGGATTTGGTGATCTCGAGAGCCGAGTCTACCCGGCCGCCGGGAGTCTCGATGATAAACACGGCCCCCTCGGCGCCTTCGGCATAGTCGGCGATGCGCTCGACGAATACCGCCATCGCCTCGTCAACTTCACCGTCAAGGGTGCACACCACCACGTACCGGTTTTCGAGGTCCTTCGGATTCTCCGCGGGCGCCGCCTCGTCTTGCGCGACCGCAAGAGGATAGAACGCCACGAGGGCTAACACCATGGCGATTCGTTTATGCATTCTCGCGTTACCTCGTTCGACCGCGGTCACGCTCCCCCGCGTGGGGACGCACAGCCCTGCGCGGCGTATATTCTCTACTACACCCGGTCGCGAGTCTTTATTCTAGGCGCATAGACGCCCGGCGTTCAATAGTCAAATAGGTCAAGGACCGGGATGTCCGTATACTTTGAGGATGATTGTTGCCGGTCAATCAACCAGGGTCAGCCCAATCTCGTTGTTGAGTTCGAAGCCCAGAGTCGTGGGCGCGAGCCGGCCGTCGCGCTCGTCGAGCAGACCGCGCGCCGTCAACAGTCTGAGCTTGGGGCCGAAATCCGCATCGAGATTGCGCCCGAACCGCTCGCGATATTTGCCGCGGCTGATCCCGGCGTGCAACCGGAAATGCTGTATAAGCGTTTCCACGCGGATCTCCTTGTCCGACAGGCGCGCCATCTCGGCTTTGCGGCCCGGCCGCGCGATATATGCCTCGAGCGAGGTCTCATTCATAGAGCGGACCCCGTCGATGAAAGAGAAGGCCCCCGGACCGAATCCTGCGTACTCGAGGTTGCGCCAATAGTAGAGGTTGTGACGGCACTGGAACCCCGGCCTGGCGAAATTGGACACTTCGTAGCGTTCGTATCCCGCCAACGACTCGCGGGCCAGCCGGTAACAGGCCAGGGCCAGTTCCTCGTCCATGGCCTCATCGGCTCGAGCCCCGAAGGGTGTACCCGGTTCGTAGGTCAACCCGTAACAGGACACATGCGGGGGAGCCAGGTCCACGCACTCGGTGAGGGTCGCCTCCCATGAGTTCGCGGGGTGCGCCCCAAATATCAGGTCCATGCTCCAGTTGTCGAACCGGCTGGCTATGATTGCACAGGCCCGGCGCGCGGTGTCCGCATCATGCCGGCGCCCGAGATAGCGTAACGACGCATCATCGAAGCTCTGGATTCCGAGACTGACGCGGCTCACCCCCAGGGTACGCCATGCAGTGGCCAATTCCGGGGTGACATCGTCGGGATTGGCTTCGACAGTGATTTCGGGGTCATGCAACGAGAACCGTTTGCGCACCACTGCGAGTATGCGCTCAAGCTGGCGAGGCGATAGCAGCGACGGCGTACCGCCCCCCACAAAGACGGTGTCCGCGCGAGTGCGTGCGTCGAATGCCTCGACCTCGGCCACCAGGGCGTCGATGTAGGCATCTGGCGGTGTACCCTCGAGCCGTACGCGATTGAAGTCACAATAGGGGCAGAGCGTGCGGCAAAACGGGACATGGATATAGACGCCAATCACGATTCTGCCGCTCCCCGCAGGACGTCCGCTGAATGTTGACCGCTTCCTCGCAAACTCGCGCTCAGCCCTCGGCCATGAGTTTGTCGAAATGCTCGACCGTTACGGCAGGGCAACTGGTGAACGAGATGCCCGTTGCCCTGGAAAGTTGGACGGACGCCTTCATCGCTTCCTGGGTGCCCGGCAGGTCCACGATGAATACCAGGTCGTAAGGCCCCAACAGGGCATACATTTCTTTCACCTTTCCGCCAAAACCCTCGAAAAGAGCTACCGCATCTTTCGTACGCTCCGCGGTGATGTCCCGTACCGACGCCGCCGTGTATTCGCCAAACATGAAGAACGTAGTCATAGCCGCCTCCATTCACCGGCCTGCCGGCCGTTCGCCTGAAGACTCCGCAACCCAGTCTTCCACCCAGTATACTCCTGTTGGCGGGTGTCAATCCCGAATCTTACGGGACTCGCTTAAAAACCCGCCCGACAGGGGGATATGCATAAACGGAGGGCTTTTCTGGTATCATGCTGGCTACGTTGCAGAAATTGTATTCCTCGCACGGGGGCAGGCTCGGAAGCGTATGGCGTATGATGTATAACTCTGTGAAACAGTCATTTATCCCGCCCCTGCTGCTATTGCTTCTGGTCACCTTTGTAGCTGTCCCGCCGGTGGGCGATTTTCCACAGAATGACGATTGGGTTCACGCGAAGGCCGTCGAACGCCAGCTCGAGCACCTTTACTACCGCGGCCACCCCTTCTGCACGTCCTCTCTTGCTGGACAGGTGTACTGGGGCGCGGCATTCGCGAAGGTTTTTGGATTCAGCTTTAATACTCTGCGGGCTTCCACGCTGGTATTGAGCGTCTTCCTGGCTTGGGGCGTTGCCCTCTGCGGCCGCGAAGCGGGTCTGCCCCGCCGGCTCGCGCTGCTTTGCGGAGCCCTCACCTGGACAAGCCCGATTGTGCTTGTCCTGTCGTATTCGTTCATGCTCGATGTGCCATTTCTGACTATGACGGTTCTGTCCGGGCTTTTCTATTTGCGTGCCTTTCGCACCCGAAAGCCCAATGACGTTTTTCTGGGAAGCCTGTTTGGAGGGCTGGGCTACACCTTGCGTCAGCCGGCGCTGCTTCTGCCAATCGCTTACGCGTTCACTGCGGGGATCCTTTGTCTGAGGCACCGGCA
>CAZFOG010000007.1:20562-33499 GCA_964520685.1 uncultured Nitrospiraceae bacterium
CACGGAGACGGGAACCGGCCCGGCTCGTGTCATGCGCCTTCCTGGCACTGTATACCGTCGGCTCGTTCCTGCTTTTCTGGTACCCGGCCTTCTGCCGCATGCCTTTCCAGCCAAGCTATCTCTACGATCTGGGCCTGGCGCCTCTTACCCTGCACGACGTCTACATCGAGAATCGCGGATGGGCACCCTTTCAGATTGGCAAATGGTGGTGGCTTATAACACTGGTGTCCGTGATGTCCGGCGGCGCCATTGTTCTGGCCTTTTGGAAACCCATACGAGAACTTTTTCGAAGCGCGACGCCATCGAGCCGCCGCGGCCTCCGGGTCAAACAGGGCCTTTTTCTGCTTGCATGGGCAGGGCTGCTCATCGGCAGCCTGAAGAACCCCTGGCTCTATTTGCACGACCGATACCTGATCGCGGGCATTCCGCCGTTCTTGATTTTGCTGGCGATGGCGGTGCGATGGCGGAAGCATCCGGGGACCCGCCGGATTGCCTACGCCGGGGCGGCGCTTGTGTTTGCTTTCTCACTTGTCGGAACCCAGGATTACATGGCGTGGAACCGTGCCCGGTGGGCCGCCATTAACCGCCTGATGGACGAATACGCGGTCCCGGTGACGTCGATCAATGGCGGGTACGAGTTTTACGGCTGGTATACGAGCGACGATTATATGAAGAAACACAACACGAGGAATTTCTGGGACTTCTTCGGCGATCGGGACGGGCGATGGGTAATCGATGATACGTACGTCGTCGGCATGATTGCCCCACGGCCGGGTTACGACATCTTCTTCCGGGAGCCCTATTTTTCGTGGCTGGGTATGGAAACCCGCGATATCTACGTATTCAGGCGCGAGAAGCCCGAATAATTCCATCCCGTCCCTACGTTTATCCGTAACACAGGCGCGATTCGCTGCATTGAGGGGCCCGGCCCGGTTTGATAAGATTGCCTTTTGCTTCCGAACGAAGGTGCGCAATGCTTAGCCAGGAACAACGCGAACGGTTTGAGCGCAACATTCTCATTCCCGGCATCGGAGAAGCAGGCCAGGAACGCCTTCTCCGCGCGAGCGTCTGCATTGTCGGGCTCGGGGGATTGGGAAGTTCCGCCGCGCTCTATCTGGCCGCCGCGGGCGTGGGACGCCTGGGCCTCGTTGACTCGGACGTGCTGGAACTGTCGAATCTTCAGCGCCAGGTGGTGCACACCACGGACCGGATTGGGATGAGCAAGACCGAATCGGCCGCGATAACGCTGGGTGCCCTGAACCCTGAAGTGGAACTGCAAACCGTGCAGATGCGCGTGACCGGGGAAAACGCGGCCGAGTTGCTGTCGGCTTATGACGTTGTCGTGGAGGCTACCGACAATTTCGCCGCGAAATTCCTGATCAATGACACCTGTCTGGAATGCCAGAAACCGTTCACGACTGCGGGCATTCTGGCTTTAGCAGGGCAGATGATGTTTGTTGTGCCCGGCCAGACGCCGTGTCTGCGGTGCGCGGTGCCGGTAGAACCCCTGGGGGTGCCGACCACAAACGAACTGGGCGTACTGGGCGCCGTACCGGGAGTGCTGGGAAGCCTCGAGGCACTGGCCGCCATTCGTTATCTGGCCGGAGTGTGGAATCCTCAACCGGATGGGAGTGGCGCCGTTCTGAGTATAGACGGAGAATCGCTGCGGTGGCGGACCACCCCCCTTCCCCGAAACCCAAGGTGCCGGTGCGCACCTTTATGGAGTAGTGCATGAGCGCAGACAAACTCGTCATCGCTGGGCGGACCATCCGCTCGCGGTTATTCGTTGGTACCGGCAAATTCCCGTCGAGCGCGGCGTTGAAGGCCTGCCTCGATGCCTGTGACGCCGAAATCGTGACCGTAGCGCTTCGGCGAGCCGACCTGAGCAAGCGGGATGAAGACACCATCTTGTCGGTACTCGACTGCGAGCGGCACCTGCTGTTGCCGAATACGTCGGGCGCGCGGAATGCCGGCGAGGCCGTGCGGCTTGCCAAGCTGGCCCGGGCAGCGGGCCTCGAACCGTGGGTGAAACTCGAGTTGACACCCGAGCCCCGGTACTTATTGCCCGACCCGATCGAGACCCTTAAGGCCACGGAGATGCTTGTCAAAGAGGGGTTCACGGTGCTCCCTTACATTCAGGCCGACCCTATCCTGGCCAAGAAACTCGAGGAGGCAGGGGCCGCCACCGTCATGCCCCTGGGGGCCCCCATCGGCAGCAACCGCGGACTGCGCACCTATGACATGATTCGCATCATCATCGAGCAGGCCACCGTACCCGTTGTGGTCGATGCGGGTCTTGGCGCGCCGTCGCATGCGGCCGCGTCGATGGAAATGGGTGCTGACGCCGTGCTGGTGAATACCGCCCTGGCCGACGCGTCTGACCACGCCGCCATGGCCCGCGCGTTCGCCATGGCCACCGAAGCAGGCCGCGCCGCGTATCTGGCCGGACTGGGACCTGAGCGAACTTCGGCGGAAGCGAGTTCCCCTTTGACGGGGTTTCTGCAGCAGCAGGACTGATCTCTCCGGGCAAACCGCGCGGTGTGACCGAGGGATGCACCGGACTTTTCAGCAGCTGCTACTCTCGCAACAGGACATCACAAGCCAGACGCAGTTTTTCGAGGCATTTGCGGAAAAGCCCGCCTGTGCGCGCCCGGGCACGCAACCCCACGATGAGTTTACGCTGAATGCGATAGCGTGTGAGTTTTTTGGGCTTGGGCGGGCGAACGTCCTCGCCTGCTTCCTCGAGGGGTTTCCAGAGGGTCTCGAGCGGGTACCCGCATGTCGCGAGGTCTTCCGCGTCGAGCGACGTTATCACCTCTCGCATCAGGGTCAGCTTTTCAGGGTCATGGGCAAGCTCGGAAACCCACTTCTTGATCGAGCCGGTCTGGGGCCGCGCGTGCTGCGCCACGCCGATGGGGTCGCCGAGTCCCTCGCGCTTGCCGCCACCATCCCGCTCGCCGTAGTCAATGGTCTCGCGCTCGAACGGAATACCGATATACTCGTAGATGCGGCCCATCCACGTCTCGGGGTCCTTGACCAGGTCCTCGTAGCGCACATGAACATGGCCGACCAGATCCTGCCGCAGAAAATCTGCGATAGCCGGTGTGTACCGGTTCAGGATTGGGTTGTACTTGTGGGCCTCGGCATAGTCGCCGTCGAAGAATGAATTGGCATACGACGAGAACGTGGCCAGCGGGTGGCGCGTCAGCACAACGTATTTCCCGTCCGGAAACACCTTCATCATGAAGGGAAGGATGAGCGCATAGGCCGGGGTTTTGTCAAGAAATACCGTTTTACCGCTCGGGGCCAGTAAGCGCCCGTACAGGGTGTCGCAATACGCCCGGCACGCTTCCCAATAGTCCTGTTTACCGCGGGGAAGTTTCTCCACAAACAGCTTCTGTGCTTCGGCCGCCAGGACGTGGTCGTAAGGGGCTTTGTCGACATTCTGCCAGACACCCAAGTGCGCGAGAGGCGTGAGCAGGTGCGGTTCCGGTCCCCCGAGGATTTTTGAATGCGATTCGAGCATACGTTCGAGCATGGTGCTACCCGAACGCGGCGAGCTGATAACAAATAGCAGGGGAACTCCCATTTTCGGCCATGGCTCCTCGTTAATTGGAAGGTGTTAAAAGACTCTAGTATCGGGAGCCCGGTTTGTCAACCAAGTGAGTCTATTCGAGGAGCATACCGGCATGGAAACGGCACAATAGACACAAAAACGCTTGTGTTATCTGTACCCAAGTGTGGTATACTCGCCTGTGTTGGAAGTGAGTAGTGGGACGATACGCGGAAGGTAAGAAACACGAGGGAAAGGAAGCATTATGAAGCACCTGAAACATGTATCGAAAGAGATCCCGGCCCGAGCCCAGTTTTTCGATTTCCTGAACAAGGAAGAGCATCCTGGTGTGCTCGACAGCATCCAGGGCTTATTCGCTGACCCGCTGGGTACGTTGAACCTGCATCTCCGGAAGCCGGCCTGCTAACCAGGCTTCCACACGCAACGCATTACGCAAGGCTAACGCCTCACGGAAGGGGCGTTAGCTTTCGTTTTTGGGGCCAGCCCGCGTTTCGTCAGGTTGAATCGCTGACTTTCATCTGCTACCCTTCCTCGAAGCGAAGGAGGGTGCACGGCGTCTGGTCTTCTGCAACTCTTTGAGAGATAGACTCTTCCTTCTGTCACTAGACCCTGGTGCTGCCTGCATCACATGTGGTTTCTTCCAGCAAAACATACGGAGAGTGCGCGATGTCGAATTCTACGGAGCGGCAGCTCCTGAGCGGCGATGAGGCCGTCGCCCGCGCCGCCCTGGATTGCGGCGTGCATCTCGGAGTGGGTTACCCGGGGACGCCGTCCACCGAGATTCTCGAGGACTTCTCGCGTCTGGGCGGGAAGGCCGAATGGGCCCCGAACGAGAAAGTGGCCCTTGAAGTCGGCATTGGAGCCGCATACGGCGGCGCTGCCGCGCTTGTCACGATGAAGCATGTGGGGCTTAACGTCGCCGCGGACCCGCTTTTTACGGTGGCGTATACGGGGGTTCCGGGCGCGCTGGTGATCGTCTCTGCGGACGATCCCGGCATGCACAGCAGCCAGAACGAGCAGGATAACCGGAATTTCGCGAAAGCGGCGGGGATTCCCATGTTGGAGCCGACGGACTCGCAGGACGCCTACGAGCTGACCATCGCGGCCTTCCAACTCTCGCACGAGCACCAGATTCCCGTGCTCCTGCGCATGACCACGCGCACGTGCCACTCGCTGACCGTATTACGGCGCTCGGCTCCCGTTACCATCACTGAGTCAACCCGGTACGAGCGCGATATCCAGGGCCGGGTCATGATCCCGGGATATGCGCGGCCCGCGCACCGCCGGTTGCGCGCCAAGCTGGCCCGGATCCAGCAGGAAAACGAGACCTCCGCCCTCAATTTGGTTGTGGAAGGCGACACGGCGCTGGGCATCGTAGCTTCGGGCATTTCGTACATGCATGCCCGGGAGGCCGCGCCGGAGGCATCGTTTCTCAAGCTGGCGACGACGTACCCCCTGCCTTTTGCCTTGATTCGCAAGTTCGCCGCAAGCGTGGAACGGTGCGTCGTGCTCGAGGAAGGCGACCCGTACCTGGTCGAGAATCTGCGGGCCAACGGTATCCCTGTTGAAGGCAAAGACGAGGGCTATCGCTTTGGCGAACTGAACGTCGGCCTGGTCCGCCGCATTCTGGCCAGACAACCGGCGCCGGAACCCGCTCCGCCCAAGGGGAAACCGCCCCAACTCTGCCCCGGTTGCCCCCACCGGACGGTGTTCTCGACGCTGGCGCGGCAAAACTGCATCGTCACAGGTGACATCGGGTGCTATACCCTGGGGGTGCTTCCGCCGTTCGAGGCCATGGATTCCTGCGTCTGCATGGGTGCCAGCATCGGGGTAGGGCTCGGCCTGCGCCAGGTGCTGCCGCCCGAGGATGCAAAACGGGTGGTCAGCGTTATTGGCGACAGCACATTCGTGCACAGCGGCATAACGGGGCTCGTCGAAATGGCTTATAATCCGCCTCCGACGGGCCATTTGGTACTGATTGTGGACAACGGCACGACAGCTATGACCGGGCTGCAGGAACACCCGGGCACGGGCCGTGCGCTTGACCATTCCCCGTCCTCGAAGCTATCGTTTGAGGGCTTGGCGAAATCCATCGGGATCGATCGCGTGTACGTGATTGATCCCACGCAGGACGTTCGGGCATTCTCGGACCTGGTCAGTGAATGCCTGGAGAGCGGCGAATTGGCGGTTATCATAGCGCGCCGGCCTTGCCTTCTCGCCGAACGGAAAATGGCGGCTATCGAGCGCGCGGCGGCTTCCGAAACATGCACAAAGTAGATACCGTCACGAACGTGGTGATTGCCGGCCTGGGCGGGCAGGGCGTGGTGAAAGCCAGCGATATTCTTACCGAAGCGGTGTTCCGCGCGGGCAACGACGTCAAAAAGAGCGAAATTCACGGCATGAGCCAACGCGGGGGTTCCGTAGCGAGTGACATTCGCTTTGGCGGAAAAGTATTCAGTCCCATGGTGCCGCCCGGAGAAGCCGACTATATTGTCGTGATCACGGAAGACGAGGTTGATGCCGTCGAGGGTCAACTTAAGGACGGAGGGATTCTCCTGACGCCCGAAAACCTCCCCGGCTACATCGATGAAGACGCCGATGAGGACGAGGACGAGGAAACCCGCCTGCGGCTGCGCAGCATGAATGTGGCGTTGCTGGGGGCCCTGAGCACCTTCCTCGAGATTCCGGACGAGCTTTGGCGCGAGGCCATGCGGTCCAACCTCCCGAAACGGAGTTGGGAGTTCAACGAGAAGGTGTTTGAGCTTGGCCGCGAGCTGGTGAAGACCTGACGTTACGGGCGTCCGGAAGGTTTTGCGGAATAGCCACTCGAGACCTGGTGAATGTGACCGTGGCACGGTCAGAAGACCATGCTGCAGCATTTTGGCAGACATGTTGGCTGTGATGGATTGGCCAGGAACAGGGGGAGCGTATGAATACCGACAAACATGCTACGGGAGGGGGATTTCACCCGGTCAGTGCGCCTGACTACCTGCCGCAACCCCAATTGCGTGAATTGCAGTTGGCCCGGTTGAAGTTCATCGTCAAGCGCGCCTACGAGAATGTCCCGCTCCACCGGCAACGGATGGAAGAAAAGGGCGTGACGCCTGACGACATCAAGTCGCTCGAGGACATCGCCAAACTGCATTTCACCATGAAAGACGACCTGCGCGAGGCGTATCCGTTTGGCCTGTTCGCAAGTCCCATGGAAGAAGTCGTCCGGGTGCATGCTTCGAGCGGGACGACCGGCAAACCGACCGTGGTCGCCTATACCCAGGAAGATGTCAACGTGTGGACCAACGTGATGGTCCGAAGCTTTGTCTCTTGCGGGTGCCACCGGGGCGACATTATCCAGAATGCCTATGGTTACGGGCTTTTCACGGGCGGTCTCGGGGCGCACTACGGAGCCGAGGCCCTTGGCGCCACCGTAATCCCGATGTCGGGCGGCAACACCGATCGCCAGATCATGATCATGAAGGATTTCGGGTCCAACGCGATTTCGTGCACGCCGAGCTACTTCATTCATCTGGCTGAACGGGCCCTCGAGATGGGCATCGACCTGCGCGAACTGCCGGTGCGCATCGGCGTTTTCGGCGCCGAACCCTGGAGCGATGGACTCCGCAAACGTGCCGAGGATGTCGGCGGCATCAAGGCCTACGACATCTACGGCCTGTCCGAGATTATCGGGCCCGGCGTCGCCATCGAATGCGCGATGCAGGAAGGGCTCCACATCTTCGAGGACCACTTCTATCCGGAGATCATCGACCCCGAGACCTGCGAGGCGGTGGCGCCCGGGGAGGAAGGCGAACTGGTACTGACGACACTGAGTAAGGCTGCGATGCCTTTGTTGCGCTACCGCACGCGCGACATCACGCGCAGGATTCCCGAAGCGTGCGGATGCGGACGCACCATCTGCCGCATGGCGCGCATCGGCCGCCGCAGCGACGACATGTTCATCATCCGCGGCGTCAACGTGTACCCATCCCAGATCGAAGCGGCGATTCTCAAGGTGGAAGGCACTTCGCCGCACTACCAGATCGTGCTGACGCGCGAGAAGGGCCTGGATCAGATGGAAGTGCAGTTCGAGGTTACGCCCGAAATGTTCGGCGATACCGTGGGGTCCGTCGAGAACCTCCAGCGCACCCTGTGTCACGCCATCGAGAGCACCATCGGGGTCCGCGCGAAAATCACCCTGGTCGAGCCGCATTCCATCGAGCGGAGTCAAGGCAAAGCCAAACGGGTCATTGACAAACGGGAAGGCTGAAAACGAATGCCGGACATGCTCCGGCCCATGAGGAGACCGCAGCTATGAAGCTCACGCAACTGTCCCTGTTCCTCGAAAACAAGCCGGCCCACCTCAAGGTGCCCTGCCGGGCACTGGCCGACGCCGGCATCAGCATCATGACGCTCTCCCTCGCCGATACCGAACAGTTCGGCATTCTCCGCCTGATCGTGCAGGATTGGCAGAAAGCCAAGGAGGTGCTCGAAGAAGCGGGATGCGTCGTCAACACCACGGAAGTCGTCGCCGTTGAAGTCGAGGACCGCCCCGGCGGTCTCGCCGACCTCCTCGACATCATTGAGAACGCCGATATTAACATCGAGTACATGTACGCGTTCACCTTTGGCCGCCGGGACCGCGCCATCCTGGTCTTCCGTTTCGAGAATCCCGACGAGGCCGTCACCAAACTCCAGGCCGCGGGAGTCGGGGTCGTCGAGAGCGTGTCGCTCTATTCCAAGGGCACGTAGCGAACCGGACAAGATGAACCAAGCCCCCGTGGAAAGAAGCCTGCGGGGGCTGTTTTTATTCTGCCAGAAACGTCAGGGCAGGGTGAGCTTCACCCCCTCGGCGGTGGTGGGTGTGGACCCAAGAATAACCACTTCGCCGATGAAATTCTGCTTGGTACTGGTGACGTTATTTACCCGCTCGCCTTGTTTGGTTATCAGGGTCTGGCGGGGGCCGAAGGCGATGGCGCCCAGGGATGACTGCCTGTAGACGATGGCGTCGCTAAGGTTGTACACGACGAAAAGCAGACCGCGTTCCTCGTTTAGAAGTGCGATGGGGCGCGTGCCGGCATCGTCGACGTGGTGAAGGTCATCCCATTCGCCGGAGGGTCTTCGGATCAACAGCCCAATCTTCGTGTAGCCCTCGGTGTCGTAGCTGGTCTTTACGGCCACGTAGAGGGTGCCTTCCGAGGCGATGGCACAGTTGAGGTGGTCGTCGGGCATTCCGTCGCCCACGGGCAATGCCGAGGCGGAAGCGGGCGCTTCGTCTTGCGACCATGCCGCAGGCGCCTCGCCCGCAGGATGCACCCGAAACCCGAAGCGTTGTGTGTTCTGGTTGGACCAGAGCACGCCCGCATCGCCATTGGGAAATGCGGTCACGATGCAGATATCGTCCTCGTCCACACCGGATGCAAGCGTCAGCGGCGCGCTCCACTCCGCATACGGCGGGCCGCTCCAGCGCACGTTGATGTCCGTCACGCCATCCGATGCCAGCCACATGCGGCCGGAGGCATCGACGTCGATGGTGGCGGTTTCGACACCGGGGTCGAGATGAATGGGCACGGGCGCCGGCCTCATCGACCAGAACCGGTAGGTATTGGCAGCCGAGTCGTATTCCAGCGACACCAGTTCGGACTGCGTTCCGCGGTAGAGGAAAACGTGGGTTACGCCATTCACGTTCCTGGCATCGGCGTGGAAATCGGTAGCATCCGACAGATGCAGCGCCGGTGTCCAGTGCGTGCCATCCAGGCGCCAAAGATGCGTTCCGGCGGCATTCGGGAGCACGGCCCACCAGTGTCCGGCATGAGACCAAACCTTGGATTGGGGCTTCTCGCCGGTGCTTGCCGAAATCTCAACGCCCTGCAATGCAAGGGCTGTGATACCAGGGGCGGTCTGACCGGCCCCGCATTGAACCGAAGCCCACGCGGAGACTCCCGCAAGGACAACCAGCGCCGCATTCAGATGCTTCTTACAACACATACATCCCTTTCCCGCAGACAACGCAGTCTATTGAACATCCCGGGCACAGATCATTGAACGTCCCGGCAGTATAGCGCAAGAGATTGCGCCGAGACGACTTGCCGCCCACCGGTCCCAATAGGGGCGGCTGCAGGTAGAAGCCCAGCCGCTCAGCCGCTTTCTTGACATTGGGGCGCGGTATATGGTGTTGTACTGCTCCGCTCTGCGAGACACAATCACCGGCAGCAGACCGCTCTGTCTGTTGTCGAACACACTGAACCCCGGGGGAACGGGGAACACCCGCCTCCCGACGGATTAAGCCGATGTCAAACATGAATCCGCAACGCATTTGGGACCTGAATGTCGAGACCATGCCTCGGCAAGACCTTGAAGCGCTGCAGTTGTCCCGCCTTCGAGACACCGTTGCGCGCGTCGCGAACGTGCCCTACTATAAAGAGGCCTTCGCCAAGTCCGGCATCGGGCCGGAAAGCATCAAGACGCTGGACGACATCCGGCGGCTGCCGTTTACGACCAAAGAAGACCTGCGCCAGCACTATCCCTTGGGATTTCTCGCGGTGCCGCGCAGCGACGTGGCACGCTTCCACGGGTCTTCGGGCACCACCGGCAAACCCACGTTCGTGGCCTACACTGCGAATGACTTAAAAACCTGGTCGGAGCTGTGCGCCCGGTTTCTGGTGGCCGGCGGCCTGCAGCCCCATCACACCGTGCACGTGGCCTTCGGATACGGCCTGTTTACGGGAGGCTTCGGCCTGCACTACGGCATCGAGCGCGTAGGCGCCGCGATCGTTCCGGCGGCATCGGGGAACACGCCGCGCCAGATCCTGCTCATCCGTGATCTCGGCGCCCAGGTGCTCATCTCCACCCCGAGTTACGCGCTTCAGATAGCCGAGGTAGCCCGCGAACAGGGCTTCGGCCCGAACGACCTCCCGCTCGAGTACGCCCATTTCGGCGGTGAACCCTGGACCGAAGACATGCGGGTCGAGATCGAAGCCCAGTTGGGTCTCGAGGCCTACAACAACTACGGCCTGAGCGAGGTAATCGGGCCCGGCGTCAGCGGCGAATGTCACTTGCGTGCGGGCATGCACATCCAGGAAGACCATTTCATCGTGGAATGCGTCGATCCCGAAACCCTGGAACCCATCACCGACGGCAGCTATGGTGAACTGGTCTTCACTGCCATTACGAAAGAAGCGTTTCCGCTGCTGCGCTATCGGACCCGCGATATCGCCGCGCTTGATCTCTGCGCGTGCGATTGCGGGCGCACCACCCAGCGCATGAGCCGTATTGTCGGCCGGACCGACGACATGCTCATCATCCGGGGCGTGAATGTCTTCCCGTCGCAGATCGAAGAGGCCCTGTTGCGGGTCGAAGGGACGGCTCCGCACTACGAGATCGTGATTGAACGCCCGGGGGCCCTCGACGAAGTCATCATCCGAGTCGAGGTGCGCCCGGAACTGTTTTCCGACCGCATGAGCCAGATGCAAGCCCTTAGAGATAAATTAGTTAGAGAAATCGCCGCAGTGACCGGCATTCGGGTGCGCGTGGAACTGGTCAGTCCCCAAACCCTCGAGCGCTCCCCGGGAAAGGCCAAGCGCGTAATCGATCTAAGAAAAGCGTGACATTTGCGCTTTTTTCGTGTATAAAATTGCATAATTGAGGTGTATCCTTTCGAGCGGAGCGTGTCGCCACACGCAAAGGGTACCAAGGGGAAGGTAGCAGTGAAATTGAGGGGGGAACTATGAGAGCCTTTCTATGCACACTGGTGGCGTGTGCCCTGCTGGGCAGTGCCTACGCCGAATTGCAGAATGTCCAGGTCTATGGGCGCATCGAGATTCGCGGCCGCTATTACAAGAGCGCATTCAACAATGCGGCGGTCTATGGCGGCGGACCGGCTGCCGAGGTCCGTATCCCGGCGGCGTTGTTGCCGGGCCGCGCAATCGGGAACCCGCTTGGGGTGGTGAGCGTTTTCGACTACGACAATGCGCGGTCGGATTGGACGTTCACGGAGTTGGTGACCACCCTGGGCGTCAAGGCCGACTTCACAAACAACGTGAACGGCGTCATCGAATTCTTTGATTTTGCATGGCTGGGGGAGGATTTCCGGAGCGATTACATTACCGGGGCGGACTTCCCACCCAACACATCGAACGACGTAGAACTGCTTCAATCGTATATCGAGATGAATGAAATAGGTGGGCTTCCGTTGCGCGCGCGCATTGGCCGCCAGCGGCTTCGTTACGACGAGGGCTGGCTTGTCAGCGACCGCGCAACGCCCACCCAGCGCATTTCCTTTGATGGCGTTCTGCTGACCTACGCCACGGACCAGTTTGAGGTGGACGCGTTTGCGACGAAGCTGGCCGAGAATGGTCCTATCGAGCAGGACGGCGACATCGATTTCTACGGCGTTCGCGCGGCCTACACGGCGCTCGAGAGTGTCGATATCGCGGCATGGTGGTATTGGGTGCGTGATGCGCGGCGGTTCTCTGACACCAACCTGACTTGGCTGGGGGAATGGTTCGAGAACTGGTTCGGGGTGGACGATTACGACCCCACAAATTTGCACACGGTTGGCGGTCGGGCCTGGGGCAACTGGGGTGCGCTGGATTACGACCTGAAACTGGCGTACCAGTTCGGGAACGCAGACGCTTTGGGATTCCGGTTCAAGCCCTACATTTACGGCGACGATGAGGCTGAGTGGGATCAGTGGGCCGGCGAACTCGAGGTTGGTTATACCTTCGACGTAGCGTGGAAACCCCGGCCCTACGTGTTGGCGGTGTACGTGGGCGGTGACGACAACCGCGACCTCAGTTTCTGGGATTGGCTGAACCCCTTTGACAAGCCGAAAGCGAGCGCTTCGTTTAACCGCTTGTTCTCGGAAGCCAACTACGCCCCGGCATGCAACGATAACGGGTGCATGACCAACTTCAAGGAACTGGCGGTCGGATGCGATTTCAAACCGTTCGAGAAGGTCTCCGTCAAAACCCAGGTCGGACGCTACTGGGCCAACGAGACCTTCGACTGGCCGGTGTATTTCACTCTCGGCCGGTATCGGGTCCCCATCGCGCCGAATTGGAGCTGGTGGACCACCGAATCCGGTGACGACATTGGCTGGGAATGGCTGAATCTTGTCAAGTATGACTACAGCGACAATCTCAGCATCATTCTCTTCTACTCTCACTTCTTCATTGACTCGGACCACGCCTTGGACGGCAACTATCTGTACTCGAATGGATTGACGTTCATGGGCGGCACCGACGATGATGATGCAGACTACGTGTTCTTGTGGTTCATCTTGACGTTCTAGCACCGCACGGAACCGTGTTTCACAGGCCGGGCTGGACTTTCGTCCGCCCGGCCTTTTACATTTCCCCCGTATGAATACAT
>CAZFOG010000007.1:33599-37773 GCA_964520685.1 uncultured Nitrospiraceae bacterium
GCCGGGCTGGACTTTCGTCCGCCCGGCCTTTTACATTTCCCCCGTATGAATACATCTAACGCACCCAAAGCCCGCTTCCGGGCCTTCCCCTTGTGGGAAAGCTATGCCGTGGCTGTTCTCGTGCTCGCCGCAATGACATCGGCACGGGCGGCGCCTCAGGAGGTGCCGCGATCGGTATTCGAGGCCGATTCGCCTCCTCCGTCGGCTATCTGGCTCGACAGCCTCGAGGTCGGCCTGGTCCAACAAGACTGGGGTGAGCCACGCGCCGGCAGGTCGGCGGGTCGAAACCCCATCGTCCTGGGGGGCACCCGGTACATCCACGGATTGGGCACCCATGCATTCAGTGAGTGCCACCTCGAGCTGAATGGCGCCTGCGAGCGGTTTGCGGCCCTGGTTGGCATCGATGACGAGGTTGGCCCAAACGGATCAGCCGTTTTCGAGGTATGGGTAGACGGCTCGCTCCGGTGGAAAAGCCCGGTCCTGCGCGGCGGCGACGCCCCGGTGCGCGTGGAAACCGGCCTGGCTGGCGCCGAGCACCTGGTGCTGGTGGTGGACCCCGCCGGTGACGGCATCCACCTCGATCACGCCAACTGGGCCGGCGCGCTGCTGTATCTTGCGGAAAACGCGGAAAACCGCCCTCAGATGACCGCTCCCCCCCGCATCGAACCCCCGGATATCTCCGACGTCCAGCCCCGAAGACCGGAGATACACGCGCCGCGCGTCCTGGGGGCCGCTCCGGGCCGTCCGTTTCTGTTCCGCATTCCCTGTGCCGGCGAGAAACCAATCTCCTTCGCGGTCAGGACTCTGCCCGGTGGCCTGACTCTAGATACGGGAACGGGAATCATCACGGGAACCCTCGAGGACAAACGCGGGGTCCATCTTCTCACGGTGCGCACACGAAATGCGCACGGAAGCTGCCGGTTTGGCATGGTGCTGGTTGCCGCGCCCGGTTCCCTGGCGCTGACGCCGCCCATGGGCTGGAATTCCTGGAACGTTTGGGGCGAGACGGTGGACGACGCGAAGGTGCGGGCGGCAGCCGGGGCCCTGATTGCGACGGGGCTGGCCGATTATGGCTTTCAGTACGTCTGTATTGATGACGGCTGGGCCGGTGGACGCGACCCGCAGGGCGCCATCAGCCCAAACGACAAATTCCCGGACATGCAGGCCCTCGTCGCGGACCTCCACGACGCAGGTCTCAAGGCCGGAATCTACACTTCGCCGGGACGCACGACCTGTGGCGGATATGAAGGCAGTTTCGAGCATGAATCCCAGGATGCAGCGGCCTTCGCCGCGTGGGGAATGGATTTCCTCAAGTACGACTGGTGCTCATACAGCGGCGTGGCAACCGGCGAAGACCGCGAGATGTTTGTGCGGCCCTACCGGCTTATGCGCCAAGCCCTCGATGCCTGCGAGCGGGACATGGTGTATGCCATCTGCCAGTACGGTATGGGCGAAGTATGGGAATGGGCGCCGGCCCCCGAGGTGCGGGGAAATCTGTGGCGCACAACGGAAGATATCACGGATACCTGGCCCAGCATGCTCAACAATGCCCTGGCCACGGCGGCGGTGGCCGGATTCTCCCGGCCAGGGCACTGGAGCGATGCAGACATGCTGGCGCTCGGGACGCTGGGATGGGGAAAGGGGTTGCGCGGCACGCGCCTGAACCCCCGCGAGCAACAGACCCACGTGACGCTTTGGATCATGCTGCCCGCGCCCCTCTTTCTGGGGTGCGACCTGGAACAGGTGGATGCGTTCACCCTCGCGCTGCTCCGAAACCCCGAGATTATTGCTGTTCACCAGGATCCCGCGGGCGAGTCCGTCCGCCGCGTAGTTGAATCGGAAGACGCCGCCACCCAGGTTTGGGCACGCCGGTTGTGGGACGGGACGACGGCTGTGGCGCTGTTCAACTTTGCCCGCCGGGGCGGTCCGTGCGACATCCGGGTGAGCTGGACCGAACTGGAACTTTCTTCGAAACCCCAGCCGGTGCGGGATCTCTGGCGCAGGAAAGACTTGGGCAAACACAGCGGCGGGATAACACTTGCCGTCCCGCCCCGCGGATGCGCTCTCCTGAGAGTTGGGCGTCCGATGAAGGACGTTGCCGCATTGTCCGCATTGCGGCGGCGGTACGAACACGTCATTTCCAGCGGAGGCTAAAGCCCCAGCGCCGCGTTGATTACCACTTGAACGTCGATGGCGTTGGTGGCTCCGTCTCCATTCACGTCCGTATTCATCCCCGGCGGCACCGGCAGGTTCAAGGCGCCGTTGATCACGAGCTGTACATCGATGGCGTTCACCGTGCCATTCCGGTCAATGTCCGGGCCCGTGCTGGAAAAGAGCACAACAAAGAACGAGAAGTGTTCGGTGTCAACCGTCACATAATCCACAGGGGTGGCATCGACAAATTGAACATTCGAGAGCCCCTCGGTGGTCCAGTATTCTCCGTCTTCATCATAGGCAGCCACTGTCAGCAGTTGCGTCGCAGTTACGGAAGTATTCAAGGGGATGCGAAGCGTGACAAGCTGGCTGAAAGCTGCGCCTTCCGGTCCGGCTTCGACAACTTCGCTTACTGCTCCCACGGGTGGCTCGGGCTCATTGCCTGCCAGCACCGCCCCGAGGGAAACCACTATCGGGTCCGCCACCGCGCCCGCTGGAACGGTTGCCTGAGCTCCGTTGATCGCACTGCCCGCATTATTGACGGTAACGACGGACTGGGCTGCCGGATTGACTTCCGCGCTGGCATCTGGCGGCTCCTGCGTGACCGTCACAAACACGGAATCCTGCGTCGATACGTTTTCATTGTCGGTCACGGTCAGGATCGCTTCGTAGCTTCCGCGCGACGTATCAGAGGGATACGTGTACAGCGGGCTCTGAGCCGAACTCGTGGATTCGTCTCCGAAATCCCACGAGTAGGTCACCGTTCCGCCGTCGGGATCGCTGCCGGTCCCCGTAAACTGCACCTCGAACGGCGCGGCCCCGGCCCGCGGCGAAGCGCTCGCGGATGCTGTAGGCGGAACGTTTCCGGGAGCGTTCACGCTGATCTGCCGGGTGGTCTGGGCGAAGAGGCCGCTATTGTCCTGAACCCGGAGCGTCACGATGAACGACCCCGCGGCCGTGAACGTACGCGAAGGCGTAGCGCCTGTGGCTTCAACCTGAATCCCGTTGCTGCTGTTGAAATCCCACAGATAGGCTGCTATGCCCCACTCGTCGCTGGAAGCCGTGCCGTTGAAATTCACCGTCAGCGGGGCATCTCCGGACGTGGGACTCGCGGTGAAGGAGGCCACGGGCACCACCGTGTCCCGCACCCCGTTGGGGCCGCCGTCCGCTCCCACGTCATTGCGCGAGCCATCCTTATCGTTGTAGCTGGAGGACGGCGAGCCCGCATTCCGGCACAGCGAGGCCGCCTTGAGATGCCAGTTTCTAGCGGCTGCGTTAACGAACTGCGGGTCGGCCGCGAAGTCGGTCGCGGCCGCCGACGGCCCGCTGTAATCGGCCGTGTTGACGTGGAAACAGTTGTACCCCGAAGCGCTCACGCCGCCCGCGTCCGCCGAAAACGCTGTTCCATTGGTGCTGAAGATGTTGTTTCGCACGGTCGTGAACGTCGCGCCAGCCTCGCCTCGCAGACCGTACGTGGTGTTCTTATACACCGTATTGTTGTCAAAGACGACCGTGGACCCCGTCGCCGCCACAAGCCCTCTTGCGCTGTCGGCCAACACACAGTTGGTCACCGTGCATGCGGCGCCTGCCGGCACGTACACGCCAGCCCCCGTCCCGGCGTTCCGGATGGTGAATCCGCGGATAACCGCATTCGCCGCCGCGGTCACAATATTCTGGTTGGCATTGCTGCCCGTGATATGTGTGCGATACAAGCCCCCGGAGCTTTCCAGCGTCACGCCGTTCTTGAGTGTGAACCGTTCGCTGTACGTCCCTGGCCGCACAATGATGATATCACCCCTCGCGGTGACCGTCTGATTGACCGCTTCGGTGATGGTTTGGAACGGGTACGCCGACGAGCCGTCGCCGCCGCCCACTGCGTTGTCGTCTACGTAGAATGCCTGGCCGGTTCCAAGGTATTGATAGACATCGCCTCCCGCGAAGTCGCCGTTGCCTGCGCCAACTCCGCCAAGGGGATAACTGCCCAGCCAGGAGATAATGCTGTCGTTGTCAACCAGGTTGA
>CAZFOG010000007.1:37873-42282 GCA_964520685.1 uncultured Nitrospiraceae bacterium
CCAAGGGGATAACTGCCCAGCCAGGAGATAATGCTGTCGTTGTCAACCAGGTTGAGCCCGATCGTTCCGTTCCCGGTGCCGATAGCAACGGTCACGACCCATATCTTTCCGATGCCGTCCCCGGGGATGGCCGGGAAAGGTTCGTCATCGATCACTCCCGTAATCGCCGAGCCGGTAACCCCGGACTGGACGAGTACAAAATCGGATGCGTCCACACCCGACACAATATCGCTGAAGGTGACAATGAAACCGACGGTGGTCTCGACTGTTGGGGACGCATCGGCACGCGTGATGGCGGTGCAAACGGGCAAGCCGACACCCTGGAGCGCGATTTCCGTCGTGGGTTCGTCGATATCGTTCGAGTAGATGCGTACGATGGCCTGACGGGGCCCGAGCGTAAACGGCCTGAACACCACATCCAATTCCAGACTGCCGCCGGGGGGTATGGGATCATGGGAAGAAACATCCTGGAATGCAAAATCATCGACGGCCCCCTCGCAGATGCAGAAATTGACCTCCATCTCGGCGGTCCCGGTGTTCTGGATCGTGATGGTTTGCGGATCCGACCACAGTCCCGACCTCTGCAATTCACCAAAATCGATGGTTGCCGGGCCTGCGGCGATTTCGGGACTGGCTGCTGGCGCAATTCCGATACTCAGAAATGCCGCATCGAGGACCGGGCCGTCGTACGCCGTCCGGCTCTCGCTGCCTTTCCCCCCGTCCTCCCAGTAGATGTAGCGGAGCCCGGCCCCGTATCCACTGAACGTAGTTCCCTTCTCCTCCCAATCGCTACTTGTGGTGAATTCGCCTGGATCATACGAGACGATTTCCGTCGTGCCGTCTTCCTCAAGCAAAACCACCGTGAGGTACGCCGTGTCCGTATATGTCGGCACTGGCCATGTGGAGAATCCGCGAAACCACTCGGATACCACGATGTCAGGCGCAGCATCCAGTTGACCTTCCGTGTATCCCAATGCCAGCAAATCGATCATCTGGCTGCGCCGGCACCATGCGTCATCGGTAAAAAACATGGCGCACCCATCCAGCCCGCCACCGAGATTGCTGCCCAGTCCGCGGGGGTCCGCGCCGGCTTTCCAGCCGCCGCCGGCCTGTTCGATGATGGTCCAACCGCGCATATCCCCGGTTTCGGCGCTCGGGTTCGTGAGCAGGTTTTGTGCTGCGGCGGCTGAACAGAGAAAGCAGAGCAACGCGCCTGCAACACCGGCCATGACCCGGCCGCTCGTTCTCGAGTTCGCTGTCGTGTCCATAGTATCCCCTTGCCTTTCCCGGCCACCCGAAGACGCCCGACCGCATATTCCCTGATGGCTGATGCTTACAAAACTATACCTTTCAACCGCCAGGGCGTTTCCTGGCCGATAGCGAGACTTAGACGCGGCTCTTGCGCCGCACGGCACACCCTTCAGCCCCCGCCCGCTTCTACATATCCCATTATAACCCTGACCGGTCCCTCTTTGCCGGAAGTAGTCGTAAAAAGGGCCGTGAATCCGCACATCCCTTACAAAAAACAACCAAAAACCGGCCGGAAGCGTCATGCCTTGGCTTCCGGCTGGTATAGAACGACACGAGCCAACGAATCCCGTTCAGCCCAGCTTCCACGGCTCGCGATATTCGTAATGGAGCAGGTCGTTGGCCATGGGATGATTCGTAACGCGTTCGGCGGCGGGATCCCAATCGATTCGGGCTCCCACTTCGAGGGAAAGATTGCCCAGCAGCGCAATGGTGGTGGATTTGTGCCCTTCCTCGATACTGCAATTGGGGGTGTTGCGGGACTTGACGCAGTCCAGGAAGTTGCGGATATGCCCGGCAGTCGGATCGCCGACCGAGCCCTTCTCCTCGACGGGTTCCATCCGTTTTTCGCGATCCTGGAATTGCCCGCCGAATTCCGGGACGACCTCAAAGCGCGCGCCTTGGTAGTACAGGGTCCCGATGGTTCCACGAAACTCGACCATGCCCGAGCGCAGGATGGGATTGCTACTGGTCTCGTATTGGCTGAAATGCACCATTCGTTTTGACGGGAACTCGAAGACCGCTTCCATGGTGTCGGGGATGGACCGCTTGTCGTCGAGCAGATACCGGCCGCCCATGGCGCAGATCGAGGTGGGGACATCTTCGTTGAGCACCATGCGCCATGCATCGAAATAGTGGACGCCCCAATTCGCCAGTTGCGACGAGAACTCCTTGTGCCATCGGAAATTATACGGCGCAATGGCAGCGTTAAACGGCCGGTAGGGGCGCGGCCCGAGCCACATGTCCCAATCGAGCCCGGCAGGCGGATCGCTATCCGGTGGATTCCCGATGCCGTCGGGCCACATGTTGCTCACGCGGCAGCACCGCCCTACGACCACGGGGCCAATATTGCCGGCCTGCACGAAATCGCGGGCTTTGGCGAGCGTTTCGCAGGAGCGCCGCTGAATGCCGACCTGGACGATGCGATTGGTCCGCCCTGCGGCCTCGACCATACGCCGGCCTTCGTGAATGGTGATCGAGAGTGGTTTCTCTACATACACGTCCAATCCTGCTTCGCAGGCATCGATCATCTGCAGTGCATGCCAATGGTCGGGCGTGGCGATGACCACGGCATCGAGTTTTTCCTTCTCGAGCATCTCGCGGTAGTCCCCGTAGAGGGTCACGTTATTGGGGACTTTTGCGGCCCACTGTTCGATGGTGGGGCGGTAGACGTCGCACAACGCCACGACTTCGGCATCCTCGAACGGTGTCGTGCGCTCGAGCAACTGCCCGCCGCGGTTGGCGACGCCAATGAAACCCAACCGGATACGCTCATTGGCGCCGGCGGCGCGCGACGAAGCCAGTGCTGAGACGGCCCCCGCCGCGGCTATGGTTCCCGACTGCACAAATTGCCTTCGACTCACTTTCAACGCCATTCCGAGACTCCTCCTTTGTGTCTAGAGGCACTCACCCGCGCACCGGGTACCGTTATACCGGCCGGGGCCCGTGAGGCTTGCGAAACACCAGATAACGGCTGATTCCGTAGTTGATGATCATACCCGCGGCAATCCCAATCAGCGCGGCTGCTTGCGGCATACGCTGCATGAAGACCGACTGGCGGATCAAAATCATGGTGACGGTGTAATTGACCACTGCGCCCACGCTGCTCGCCCCCACGAACCCAAGGAATTGGTGTATCAGCGACCCCTGGCGGGCATACGAGAAGGTGAACCGGCGGTTTAACGCGAAATTGAACACCATCGCCAGGATGATCGCCAGGGCCACCGCAATGGGCAACGGAACGTTCAGCAGGTTCAGAATCGTCAAGACCGCGAGATTGACCAGCGTACCCAGTCCGCCCACGACGGCAAACTGGCTGAAATGAGCCCAGCCGCCGTACCGGTAGATGAAGAGGCGCCGCAAATGCTGGATGTACCGCAATTGCTCGGCAAATGTCAGCTTGCTCTCCCCCAGCTTGCGATCCGAGAAGTGAATCGGCACTTCCTTGATGAATTCGCAATGGCCCTTGACGATCAACTCGAGCCCGATCTTGTAGCCGATGGGATTAAGGTCCTGGGCCGCCTCGAAGGTCTCCCTGCGAAGGGCAAAGAAGCCGCTCATGGGATCCCTGGCCTTGGTAAAGGGCCGCGCGAGCACGGTGGCTACACGGCTGTTTAGACGGCGAAAGAGACTCCATTTCTCATCCGTCGTGCCGCCTTCGACATAGCGCGAGCCGATGACAAAATCGTAATCCTGGGAGAGGGCCTCGAGCAGTTCGGGTATGGCCTCCGGCGGGTGGCTCAGGTCCGCGTCCATGCACACGAGCACATCGTTTGTGGCGAGACGCATCCCGTCCACGACCGCGGGGCTCAAGCCGCGGGCCTCTTTGCGTATGACGAGACGCACCCAGGGCTTTTCGAGCCCGTGCACCACGGCCTCGATACCGTCGCTGCTGTCATCGTCCATGATGAGCAGTTCGAGGTCGAGCTTGCGCGCATCCCGCAGCCGGGCGATACGCTCCACCAACAGGGGGATGTTCTCCGCTTCCTTGTATGTCGGCACCACCACCGACACCGAAGGCAACGAAGCAAACGGTGCGCTCGCTGTCATGCTGCGGGAATCTCCACCTCGATCGAGAGCGCGCCAGGCGTCCCCATCGGCTACCCCTGCCAATCTGCACTGCAATGATGGGAGTGTACGCGCTTTTCCCGGATAGCGTCAACCAAACATCAGGAGCTTCAGGAACGAGTCGCGTATGGATGCCCGTGCGGCGTGTGTACCGTTGGCATCCTTCTGCGAGCATTCACCGGGCAGCAGAGGATGAGCCGTCCGGTTCAGCCGGAGACGATGAAAAGGGGGGCGTGATGTTCGAGGCAGCGGGCAGGGTGGACGCACACGGACGCACACGGACGCACACGGACGCACACGGACGCACACGGACG
>CAZFOG010000008.1:0-31903 GCA_964520685.1 uncultured Nitrospiraceae bacterium
AACCGACAACCGCATATCAGGTTCCGGCATGACGGATTCTGCCGCCTTGTGCGTCGAGCACGAGGCGGCCACGATGGCGCATAAGGCCGCGCATACAACGATCTCTGGCAGTCTGATTCCTCGGTTCATCGGTGCCCCCTTTCTACTGTTGCCACACCAGTATTATCCCGAAGAAGCCAGAAGGGTTTCCTGAGTGGGAGAGGCAGGGAATAATCGCCGGAGCAATGCGACGCTCATGAACCGAACGGGAACAGCTACTTCACCACGAGATTCACCAGCTTCCCGGGTATGTAAATCTCTTTCACGAGGTTCTTGCCCTCGATGTGGCGCCGCACGTTCGGCTCGGCCTTGGCTGCCTCGAGTACCGCTTCCTTTGGCGCATCGACAGCCACTTTGACCACCCCGCGCAGCTTGCCAAGCACCTGCACCGCGACATCCACCGTGTCTTCGGTCAGCATGCTTTCGTCGTGCGCCGGCCACGGTTCGTACGCCAGCGTATGGGTGTGTCCCAGACGTTCCCACAGTTCTTCGGCCATGTGGGGTGCGAACGGCGCCAGGATCAGCACGAATTTCTCGGCGTCTTCTTTGTCGACCGCCGAAGCCTTCGTCGCCTCATTTACGAATTCCATCATGCGCGATATAGCCGTGTTGAACGACATGTCCTCGATGTTCGCCGTGACGGCTTTGATGGCATGGTGTAACACCCTCTTTGCCGCCATTGCGCCCCCCGAGTCGACAATCTTCGGATTCAATCCCCCGTCTTCCGCCACGAACACACTCCACGCGCGCCGCAGGAACCGGTGCACCCCCTGCACCCCCTCCTCGGTCCACGGCTTGTCGCGGTCCAGGGGGCCCATGAACATCTCGTAGAGCCGCATCGAATCGGCCCCCAGTTCGCGCACGACATCGTCGGGATTTACCACGTTGTACCGCGACTTGCTCATTTTCTCGACCTGCGAGTGGACCGCTGTGTCCGTCCCCTTGACATACCATACGCCGTCGCGCTGCTCGACCTGGTGCGGATAGTAGTACTTCCCCGCGGCGTCCTGGTACGAATACGCGAGGATCATCCCCTGGTTGAACAGCTTCATGAAGGGCTCGGGCGTCGAAACGTAGCCCGCGTCATAGAGAACCTTGTGCCAGAACCGGGAATAAAGCAGATGCAACACCGCGTGCTCGGCCCCGCCCACGTACAGGTCCACCGGCATCCAGTACGATTCGGCCTCGTTGGACCACGCTTCCGCGTCGTTCCGGGCATCGCAAAACCGTAAGTAATACCAGCAGGACCCTGCCCATTGCGGCATGGTGTTGGTTTCGCGTTTCGCGGGCCTTCCCGTCTCCGGATCGGTGGTCTCAACCCACTCCGTGGCGCGAGCCAGGGGCGGCTGTCCGTCCGCAGTCGGCTTGTACTCGTCCAGCTCCGGCAGAACCACCGGCAGGTCTTTCAGGGGTACGGCCTTGACCGTCCCGTCCTCGAGCGTAATCAAGGGGAATGGTTCGCCCCAGTACCGCTGGCGCGAAAACAGCCAGTCCCGCAGACGGTAATTCACCGTGCCTTTCCCAAGACCCTGCGCTTCCAGCCATGCCGAGATCGTCCGTTTCGCATCGGGCACATTATGCCCGTTGATGCTGGGCGCGCTCTTCGTGTCCTTCCAGAAACCGGCCAGCCGGGCCCGTTGCGCTTCCGGAATCTCGTCGACCGAGGTAAACCCCGAGTTCACCAGGGTGCCATCGCCCACCCAGGCCGCTTCCTGCACGTCCACACCGTCGCAATGAATCACCTCGATGATGGGCAGGCCGAACTTCCGCGCAAACTCGTGATCCCGGGTATCGTGGGCGGGCACCGCCATAATCGCCCCGTACCCATACTCGGCAAGCACGTAGTCGGCCGTCCAGATGGGCGCCAGCGCCCCATTCACCGGGTTGACGGCATACGCGCCAGTGAATACCCCCGTCTTCTCACGGTCTTCCTTCATGCGGTCCTGCGCGCTACGCATCGAGGCCGCCTCGATGTACTTCTCGACGGCCTCCCGCTGTTCCGGGGTCGCGATTCGCTTCGTCAGGGGGTGTTCCGGCGCCAAGACACAGTACGTTGCCCCGAACAGCGTATCCGGCCGCGTCGTAAACACCGTGAACTGCTCATTCGAACCATCGACCCTGAACACGACGTCCGCGCCTTCACTGCGGCCGATCCATTCCCGCTGCATGGTCTTAATGCCTTCCGGCCAGTCGAGTTCATCCAGGTCCTCGAGCAGCCGCTCCGCATACGCCGTGATCTTCAGCATCCACTGCTTCATCATGCGGCGCTCGACCGGGTCACCGGTCTCGACGTACTTGCCGTCCTTCACCTCTTCGTTCGCCAGTACCGTCCCGAGAGCGGGACACCAATTGACCGGCGCCTCCGCCTGGTACGCAAGTCCCCGCTCGAAAAGAACCTGGAAAATCCACTGGGTCCATTTGTAGTACTTCGGGTCGGTTGTATTGATCTCGCGCTCCCAGTCGTAGGAGAGGCCAAGAGATTGAATCTGCCGCCGGAAGGTGTCGCAATTCTTGTTCGTCACAACCGCGGGGTGTTCCCCCGTGCGCACGGCATGGCGCTCCGCAGGCAGCCCGAAGGCATCCCATCCCATGGGGTGCAGCACGTTGAATCCCCGCATGCGTTTATAGCGCGCGATGATATCGGTCGCCGTATACCCTTCGGGGTGCCCCACATGCAGCCCGTCGCCGCTCGGGTAGGGAAACATGTCCAGCACATAGAACTTCGGCTTCGACGTATCGACCTCCGACTTGAAGGTCTTATTCTCAAGCCAGTATCGCTGCCACTTCCGCTCGATTTCCGGATGATGGTACTTACCGCTCGGCATCTGAAACAGGCCTCCAAACCCTCTGGACTCCGCAATTCTCTCCCCCGAGGAAAGTCCAAACTATACCATATTGAAATATGACCTTACAGCTTGTCCCCAAAACACTTGCCAAGTCCGTGTCTCTTACGATAGGGTAAATTATGCGTATGCCGTCTGCGGCTCTGCGGTCTGGTATGTGGAGAAGAGTGCCATGAAAAAGCCGGTTAATGTACTGCTGATGGCCGCACTTCTGTGTGGCGCGGTGTTATTGACGGGGTGTCCCGACGGTCCCTTTATACCGGACAATGGTGACGATGACGACCCGGACGATCCAATCGGAATCCGTCCTCTCTGGGCGAAGAGGGCCGGCGGCCCGACGGGCGACGTTGCCCAGGCCGTAACGTGCCTCGATGACGGCAGTTCCTTCGTCACGGGGTATTTCAGTGCTTCCGCCATCTTTTCGCCCGCGACCCAACAGGAGGTTGCATGGGCATCCGCCGGGGACAACGACATTTTCGTCGCGAAATACACGCCCGAGGGCCAGCTCTCATGGGTCGCGGCGGCGGGCGGTTCCGGGAAAGATGAAGGGCACGCCGTGTCAGTGCTTCCCGACGGTTCCTTCTACGTCGCAGGCGCCCATTCGCTCCTTGCGGCCTTCGGCGTGCGTGACCCCGTCCAGCAGATCCTCCCCTCGGCGGGCCTTCTTGATGTTTTTCTTGCCCGGTTTAACGCCGACGGCTCGTTCCGGTTTGCCACGCGCGCCGGAGGGTATAACCACGACGAGGCCAACGACGTCAGCGCCACGGCCAACGGCGTTGCCTATGTCACGGGGTATTTCACCGACCAGGCGGGCTTCGGCGTCGCCGAAAGTAACGAGACCGTGTTGACCGCCGCCGGTGCGCAGGACCTCTTTATCGCGCGCTACAAGGACGACGGAACCCTGGACTGGGCCAAACGCGCGGGCGACACCGGCGCGGACGTCGGGCTGGGCGTGGCGGCGTATGCGGACGGCTCGGCCGTCGTCGCGGGCTATTTCGACGGGCCATTCAAGAACGATGGCACTGCCAAACAGCTTGCCCGCGACTTCTATATCGCCAAATACGACGTTTTCGGCACGCGTCTTTGGTTCCGCAAGTTCGGCGGCTCCGGCGATACGGCCGCTGAAGACGTGGCCCCTCTTCTCGATGGCGGCTGCATCGTCGTGGGCGGCTTCACGGGGACCGTCACTTTCGGCCAGGGCGAACCCAATCAGACCACCCTGTCGGCCGGCACAACCCGCGACGCCTTCTTTGCCCGGTTTGCTTCAGACGGAAAACTCGTATGGGTGAGACGTGCTTCCAGTCCGCTCGGCGAGTCGCTGGCGTATGCCGTCAGCGCATACGGCAACGGCGCCTTCATTGCAGGCGGATACTTCACCCGGCGAACCACTTTTGGGCCCGGCGAAACCGCCGAGGTCGAGCTGGCGGCCGTGGACGGTCAGGACCTTTTTGTCGCGAGATTCGATGTCAATGGAGACCTGATTGCCGTCTCCCACGGGGGCGGCACCGGAGATGCAATCGCTCTCGGACTGGCGATTGCCCCCGAGGAAGAATTCCTCGTCGCAGGCGCATACAACGGGCCGCTGACCATCGGCGTGGGCTCTTCATCGCCAATTGCCCTGAATACAACGTTTGGCGGATGGGATATTCTGGTCGCACGCCTGGCGGAGTAGTCTCCACCTAAAGGCAAGGATCACCCGTCAGGAAGGAACCGGTTGGACATCTCTGCAATGAAGAACGCATTCCCGCCCATCCCGAAGCCCCTGTTTTCCGCATGCTTCAGTTTCCTTTTGGCAGCCCTGGCATTCGCGTCCGCGGCGGAAACCCCGGCCGCCGTCACCTTTGATTTTGAGACCGGCGACCTCCAGGGATGGCGCGTCATCGAGGGCGAATTCGGGCTCCTCGTATGCGACCGCGCGGGGTTCCATCACACCGGAGAACCCTACAACAAGCAGGGCAAGTACTTCCTGAGCACCCTCGAGCAAACCGACTACACACCCAGCGACCACTTCACGGGAGTCGTGGAATCGCCGGTCTTCGTCTTGTCAGCGCCCGAGATGCAGTTGCTCGTGGGCGGCGGAAACCATCCCGATACCTATGTCGCCCTCTGCACGCTCGACGGCCGCGAGCATGTCAAAGCACACGGCGACAACAGCCAGACCATGGCCGCCCGCACCTGGAATTGCCCGGAACTGGTCGGCCAGAAGTGTTTTCTCCGCATGGTCGACCGGAATCAGGGCGGATGGGGCCATATCACGTTCGATAACTTCCTGGCCCGGGGTTCCATTGACCTCGAGGCAAGTGCCGCGCGATTCGCCGAGGCGGAACGGGACCTCATGCGGAAGAATATCACCGACGAGCTAAATGCGTGCTCGTTAAAGCCCCTCCAGACGGCCATTCAATCCCTCCTCGAGCGCCACGGCGCCGCCTATCCCGATGGCGACCAGTTTCTGCTCCGGGCCAACGTCCTCTCGAACGCCATCGAGAACATCCGCAGTGCAGAAGCACATGCGGAAACCCTCGAACAGGCCAAAACGACCCGAGCCGCGTGTGACGAACTGAAGCGCCAGGCGCTCCTGTCCCATCCGCTTCTGCGGACCCATCCCCTCCTGTTCGTTGTGCGGAAGCAGTACCGCGCCGATCACCACAACACCGCCACGATGTTCCAGGTTGACGAAATCAACGAGAACAGCTTTGATGGCGGCGGCGCCCTCAAAATCATCGACTTCGCCCAGGATGGCCGTGTGACCACCCTGCTGGAAGCGCCCGAGGGCATCATTCGCGACCCCGAAGTCTATTTCGATGCCTCGCGTGTCGTTTTTTCCATGCGGAAGCACAAGAAAGACGCCTACCACATCTACGAGATAAACGCCGACGGCTCGGGCCTGAGGCGGCTTACCCACGCCGAACGCGTCTCGGACATCGACCCGCTGTACCTGCCCGACGGCGCCATCGCGTTTTCATCCACCCGCGAGCCCAAGTACTGCATGTGCAACCGCCACATCATGGCAAACCTCTTCCGCATGGACCCTGACGGCGCGAACATCCACCAGCTTGGCAAGAGCACCCTCTTCGAAGGCCATGGCGCCCTGACGCCTGATGGCCGCATCCTCTACGACCGGTGGGAGTATGTGGACCGCAATTTCGGCGATGCACAGGGTTTGTGGACGGTCAACCCGGATGGCACCAATCACGCGGTCTACTGGGGCAACAACACCTGGTCGCCGGGCGCTGTGATTGACGCGCGGCCCATTCCCGGCACCCAGCGCACCATCTGCGTCTTCGGGTCCTGCCACGACCGCCCCTGGGGTGCATTGGCCGTCATTGACCGCCGCCTCGGGCTCGACAATCGCCCCCCCGTAGTGCATATGTGGCCCCCAAACGCCATCGAGCTCGTTGGCCCTGGCGACCCCGCCAAACCCGAAGACTACGGTTTCGACCTGTTCACCCGCGTACATCCCAAGTACGAAGACCCATACCCCCTCGACGACGCCTTCTTCCTCTGCTCCCGCATGGTTTCCGGCGAATTGATGGGCATCTTCCTCATCGATGTCTTTGGAAATGAGTTGCTCGTGCATGTCGAGGAACCCGGATGCTTCGACCCCATGCCCCTCGCCCCGCGCGAGCGCCCCCCCGTCATCCCATCCCGGAGAACCTTCGAAGACCGGCCCGGCGCCCTCTACGTCATGGATGTCTATGAAGGCACCCACATGCACGGCGTCGAGCGTGGAACCGTCAAATACTTGCGTGTCGTCGAATCGCCCGAGAAGCGCTCCTGGACCACGCCGCCCTGGAACGGTCAGGGGCAGGAAGCCCCCGCCATGAATTGGCACGATTTCAACAATAAGCGCATCCTCGGCACGGTACCCGTCGAACCCGACGGTTCGGCCTATTTCGAGGTCCCCGCCGGCGCCTTTGTCTACTTCCAGCTCCTTGACGAACGGGGCATGATGGTCCAATCCATGCGCAGCGGGACCATTGTCCAGAGCGGCGAGCGCACCGGATGCATGGGATGCCACGAAGAGCGGCGCCAAGCCCCCCACCCGCTGAAATACAATGCCTCCGTACCCCTTGCCCTCCGCCGCGAGCCCACCACACTGACCGGCTGGCACGGCGCTCAACAGCTCTTCAATTACCTCCGCGATGTCCAGCCCGTCTTCGACCGCTATTGCGTCCAATGCCACGACTACGGCAAAGAGGCGGGCAAGAAACTCCTGTTGTGCGGTGACAAAACCCTCACCTTCAACACGTCCTACAAAGAACTGTGGCGCAGGGGTCTCGTCAAATCCATCGGCGCCGGTCCGGCGGAAATCCAGCAAGCCTACGCGTGGGGCTCCCATCCCAGTCCCGTGGTCAAGACCATTCTCGCGGGCCATCAGGACATCGATATGGACGCCGAGAGTTTCGAGCGCCTCGTGACCTGGATCGATGTCAACGGACCCTATTACCCCGTCTACTCGAGTGCATACCCCGACAACCTCGCCGGGCGCAGTCCGCTCGACAACGGCCAGGTCAATCGCCTCGAGGAATTGACCGGCATCCCCTTCGGCCAGTTGCTCGATTGCCGCACGAGCCGGGGACCCTTGCTCAGTTTTGACCGTCCCGAGCTGAGCCCGTGCCTCCAGGCTCTCGATGGCCCCGACGGACCCCGCTACCGGGAAGCCCTCGCCATCATTCAGGCGGGCGGCCAGATGCTCGCAAGCCGCCCCCGCGCCGACATGCCCGGTTACGTCCCCGCCGACGCCGACCTGATGCGCGACCAGCGCTATGCTGCGCGCGCGGAAGAAGAACGCCGAATGCGCGCCGCCCTCGCCCAGGACACCCGCGCATTCGACCTTTCCACCGAATGAACACCCGCGCCGGGTAACGCAGGCGTCCCGCCTCCATTCTTGTTTCCTGGGCTTGATCTGGATTCCAGCGCGACAAGGGGGCGAACGCCGGCAGGCATTCGGACGGAGGATTCCTCATGATGCTCTCCCCAGCGCCATTCCCGCAACGGAGGGCGGGTATTCCTACCCGCCAATCGATCACCGGCGGATGCCATCCGCCCTCCGCATACCCTTCTTCAACAATGCTACCCAATCGGACCGGCGTTGGAGCCAAACTTCCAGTTGCCGAATGGCCCCTTTAGTGCTAAGCTAGAAAGTGTCGAAGCGACGGGGGCCCGGCGTAGGGGCGAGACCTGAGTTACCCAATCAGTTACAGGAGCATTCACCATGAAGAAGTTCCTGAAGGTCGGTTTGTTCGGATTCCTGGCCTGGCTGATTGCTTTCGCAGTCTCCGTATCTCTATCCCCCCTCAGAACATCCCAACGCCCGCTCTTTGAGTCGATTATGCCCGTTGTCGTAACGCTATGCGCGGTGCTCTTCGCCATTCTGTATTTCAAGAAGCTCAAGGGCGGCTTTCTGCAAGAAGGCGCGTTGATCGGAGCCGCATGGTTCATCATCAACATCGTCATCGATCTCCCGCTCTTCCTCCTGGAAGGCCCCATGAAAACGTCCTTTGCTGACTATATGATGGATATTGGGGTGACGTATCTGATCATTCCTGTTGTAACCATCGGGATCGGCTTTGCGCTCCAGCACAAGGCAGCCTGACCTGCGGCTTCGATCGACCGCGTCTCGCTTGCGCTTTTCGCCGGATGCCATCCGCCCTCCGCATACCCTGCTCCAACAACTCTACCGAACCAAGCTTCTTCCTTGGCGTCTCATAAACACCCGGAAATTCCCGTGCCCCAAACCGCTGTTTCCTTCAGAAGCGTTTATTATGGAATTTTTTTTGGATGGGAAATCTGGAGGCCTACGGACGCAAGAATGGCTCGGTCAGGAGACAGCCAACACACGGCCTACGGCCGTTGCCAGGACCGTGCCACCGCATTAGGCAACTTGGTATGGTCAGGGAGGTGATTCTAAGCAGAAGAATCCTCCCCCGCGTCCTGCGTCTCCGCAGGACTTGCCCCCTCCAAAAGGGGGATAGAAGGCGCGAGGTTTCTCGAAAACATGGTGCGTGGGCAACGAAGACTTCAGTGCTGTATGAACTGAGGCATGACACCCGAAGCGAGGAGACACCGATGGCGAAGAGGCATCCGAAAATTGCCACTGGCGTGGTGCATGAGGTGCCGGTGGACCTACGGGACGCGTTGGTGTCGGACGGGGACGCGCTGGAGCGGTGGAACGACTTGACGCCGTTGGGGCGGAATGAGTGGATCTGCTGGACGATTTCGGTGAAGAAGCCGGAAACGCGGGCGCAGCATGTCGCGCGGGTATGTTCGGACTTGAAAGCCGGGAAACGCCGTCCGTGCTGCTGGCCGGGCTGCAAGCATCGGTAACCTGGGGTTCAGCCCCGCGGCCAGCACATTCTTGTGGATGGTGTGGGACCGGCGTCCTCGCCGGTCGAATTTAGGACCTCTGCTTCTATCTCCACTTTAGACGACCGGCGAGGGCGCCGGTCCCACAAAGAACGGAATGAGAGTTCCCCGGGCAGGCTGGAGGCTTGCACCACAACTCGGGCTGCGTTGAATTGCGGGTGCATGGAGGCGGGACAGGCCGCGCCGCGTCAGCTCTTGGCGGTCACGACATACACGGCTTCGTCGGCGAAGAGGTTGGGCCATTGGCGCACGCCGAAACCGCTGCCGGTGCCGGAAAGGGGCACTTCCCGCTCGATGCGGATGTTATGGGTTTCGCAGAATTGCCGGAAGTCCTTCACCGACAAGACGCTCCGGTTGGGCGTGGTATACCAGGAATACGGCAGGCTGCGCGTCACGGGCGCCTGGCCCCGAAGCGCAAGCATCGCCCGCACCTTCCAGTACCCGAAATTCGGGAAACTGATGATGCATTTCTTGCCGACGCGCAACATTTCGCGAATGGCCAGCTCGGGCTTCTTGATCACCTGCAGGGTCATGCTCAAGATCACGTAATCGTAACTCTGGTCGGGAATCGCGCTCAGCCCCTTATCGATATCCGCCTGAACGACCGAGATGCCGCGGTTGACGCAGCGGATAACATTGGGCTCGGAAACCTCCAGCCCCATGCCGTCGACCCGCTTCTGACGCACCAGGCGGATCAGGAGTTCACCGTCGCCGCAGCCGATATCGAGCACCCGGCTCCCCGGATCCACGAGGTCCACGATCAGGTCATAGTCTACACGGGGTCCATGGTATATGCTGTCGCTCGAGAGGGGCACCGGGCCGTTGACTTCACGCGGGTCCGGTTCCACCGGGGCATCCTCTTGCAGCTTCAACTGGGGATCGAATGTGTGCTTCAGGAAACCGCCGATAAGTTCTCTCATTGCCTCCACTTCGAGCAAGAAGGCATCGTGCCCGTAATCAGATTGGATGTTGCAGTAAGTGACCTCTTTCCGGTTTCGCATCAGCGAATCGACCATTTCGCGCGACTGGTACGGAGGATACAGCCAATCCGACGAGAACGACAGCACCATTACCCGGGACTTCAGCTCCGAAAATGCCTTGTCCAGCGATCCGTATGCCGAGACAAGGTCGAAGTAGTCGAGGGCCTTGGTAATGTAGAGGTAGCTGTTGGCATCGAAACGGTTGACGAACTTCTCGCCCTGATAATCCAGGTACGTCTCGACCGAAAACTCGCTGCCGAAATCGTAACTGTACTCGGTCTTGCTGCGAAGGGAGCGCCCGAACTTCGCCCGCATCGAATCGTCAGACAAATAGGTGATGTGCCCGAGCATGCGGGCAATCGAAAGCCCCTGAACCGGTCCGTCTTCCCCGTAGTAATTCCCAAGTCGGAATAAGGGATCGGCCTGCACCGCATGGCGGCCGACGGCGTCAAACGCAATCGCCTGCGCTCCATTATGGGGGCCCGAAGCAATGCATATCCCCGAACGGACGGCCTCGGGATAGCGGGTCAGCCACTCCAATACCTGCATGCCCCCCATGGAACCACCGGCCACGGACAGCAGGGTCTCGATGCCCAGATGGTTAAGGAGCTGACGCTGGGCACGGACCATATCCCCGATGGTGACTATCGGGAACGTCAGCCCGTAGGGCATTCCCGTCTCGGGATTGATGGAAGAGGGCCCCGTGCTGCCCTGGCAGCCACCGATGCAGTTCGAGCAGATCACGAAGTATTTGTCGGTATCGAAGCCCTTCCCCGGACCGATCATGCTGTCCCACCAGCCCGGCTGAGGGTCCGTGGGGCTATGAAGGCCGGCGGCGTGGGCGTCTCCCGAAAGGGCATGAAGAATCAGAATCGCGTTCGACTTCTCCGCATTCAGTGTGCCGTAGGTCTCGTACGCGATGGTAATTGGCCCCAGCTTCCGGCCGCAGTCCAGCTCCATCTGGTTGGGCGGCTCGGCAAACCGGAACTCCTGAGGTTTGACGATGCCAACCGAGCCTGCCTCCGTCATGACTGCCCCCTCGCCTCGGAATGCTCCCAGACCAAAAAAACGGGCGCGATCCCCATGCTGAAGGAACCGCGCCCGCTTAGCATACCACTATTTTCCGGAGTGTTCCAGGGCCTGGTCCAGGTCCGCGAGGATATCCTCGATGTCCTCGATTCCAACCGACACCCGTATCATGTTGGGCGTCACCCCCGCCTCCTCTTGCTCCTGACGCGAGAGCTGCTGGTGCGTCGTCGAGGCTGGATGAATCACCAGCGTCTTGGCGTCCAGGATATTCGCGAGGTGTGAGGCCAGCTTCACGCTGTTGATGAACTTCTTCGCGCCTTCGTAGCCGGACTTGACGCCGAACGTCAGAATGGCACCCTGGCCGCCCGGCATGTACTTGAGCGCCCGTGCGTGGTCCGGGTGGTCTTTCAGACCCGGATAGCACACCCACTCGACGGCGCGGTGCTTTTCAAGGTGCTGGGCAACCTTCAAGGCATTCTCCGAATGCCGGGGCACGCGCAAATGGAGCGTCTCGAGACCTTGGAGAAGCAGGAACGCGTTAAACGGCGACAGACAGGGCCCCATATCGCGCAGCAGCGTAACCCGTGCCTTGATGATATACGAAATGTTCCCCAGCGGCTTCAACGCTTCGTAGAATTTCAGCCCGTGATAGCTCTCGCACGGTTCCGTCAACTCGGGGAACTTCCCGTTGTTCCAGTCAAACGTGCCGCCATCCACGATTACCCCGCCGATCGACGTGCCGTGACCCCCGATCACTTTCGTGGCCGAGTGGACCACAATGTCGGCGCCGAACTCGATGGGCCGGAAGAGGATCGGCGACGCCGCCGTGTTGTCCACCATAAGCGGTATACCGTGTTTGTGCGCAATTTCCGCAAGGGCTTCGATATCGGGCACGTCGCAGGCCGGATTCCCCAAGGTCTCACAAAACAGGAAGCGCGTGTTATCATCAATGGCCTTGGCGAAATTCTCCGGGTCGCGCGCATCGACAAACCGGGCCTCGATCCCGAGGTCCTTAAACGTATGGGCAAACAGGTTGTACGTGCCGCCATACAGCGTCGACGAAGACACCAGGTTCTGGCCCGACTTCGTGATGTTCAGCGCCGCAAGCGTGATTGCGGAACTGCCCGAGGACAAGCCCAGAGCCCCCACGCCACCTTCCAGAGCGGCCATCCGTTTTTCGAACACATCCACCGTCGGATTCATGATCCGCGTGTAGATGTTCCCGAATTCCTCGAGACCGAACAGGCGCGCGGCGTGCTCGGCGCTCTCGAAAACGTACGAGGTCGTCTGGTAAATGGGTACTGCCCGCGCTCCGGTCGCGGGATCGGGCTCCTGGCCCGCGTGCAGTGCCCGCGTACCTAATCCATGCTGCGTGGTATCCGACATCTGCTCATCCTCTCCCTGTACTGTGCCCTTCCGGCTTCTACCCCTCGAACAACGGCGTAGACAAATAACGCTCTCCCGAGTCCGGAAGGACGACCACTATGTTTTTCTTGGCGTATTCCTTACTTCCGGCAAGCCTCAACGCCACGGCCGTCGCCGCCCCGCAACTGATCCCGCAGATAATGCCTTCCTCGCGGGCCAGCCTGCGCGCGGTCTCAAACGCCTCCTCGTTGGTCACTTGCTCGACCTTATCGATAAGGCTCATATCCAGGACCTCGGGGACAAACCCCGCGCCAATGCCCTGTATCTTGTGCGGACCGGGCTCCCCGCCCGAAAGAACCGGCGATGCCGCAGGCTCTACCGCGACGCTCTCGACCGCCTTGCCCTGTGTCTCCTTGAAATAGCGCGTAACACCCGTGATCGTTCCGCCCGTTCCGACGCCCGAGACAAACACATCCACCTGCCCGTCCAAATCGTTCCAGATCTCCGGCCCGGTGGTTTGAAAATGCACCTCCGGATTGGCAGGATTCCGGAACTGCTGCGGCATGAAATATCCGGGGTTGGCCTCGATGATTCCCTCAGCTTCCCGAATCGCACCCGGCATGCCCTGGTCCCCGGGTGTCAGCACCAGCTCGGCCCCAAAGGCCTTCAACATCTGCCGCCGCTCGATGCTCATTGTCTCCGGCATCGTCAGGATGAGTTTGTAGCCCCGCGCAGCCGCCACAAACGCCAGCGCGATCCCGGTGTTCCCCGAAGTGGGCTCGACTATGGTCCCGCCGGGCTTCAGCAGCCCCCGCTTCTCAGCGTCCCAGACCATGCTCGCCCCGATCCGGCATTTCACGGAATATCCTGGGTTCCGGCCTTCGACTTTCCCGAATACGGCGGCCTTCAACCCTTTGCCAAGGCGCTGCAAATGAACCAACGGGGTATTCCCAATGCTGAAGCTGTTATCCTCGAACACGCGCATCTCAACTATCCTCCCGGATACGTTGGACCCGAACTGCATGGAATGGTCCAAATGCAGGCAAAACCGGATCGCACTGCTGCAATTCCTCGCTTCAGTAACACTACATCAAAGCGGAATATGCGATGCTAACACGTCAAGTCCTTATAATCAAACGCTATGGCGACGGCGTTTATGCTTCCGCCGAATCCTTATAAACATCATCCACATTGATAGGTATATCAACGCCGGAATGCACCTAAGTATTCCATGCTACACCATTTATTGCCTCCACCCGGTGACACCTTTGCAGCGCTTCTTCCAACGATTCAGCATCCCTCCACGGTCGTGACAGTGCCGAAAAGGATGCACATCCCGCCCTCGCTACCGCCCCTCCGGAAGCCCTCCCGGCCGCAGGTTTTGCAGATGTTGAATCACCGATTTTACATATTCTGCACAAATGACTTGATTATCGGCCCCGGAAAAAGCAAAATAGCACTACTTCCCGGGGACGATTCCCGTGCGCGCATTCCCGGTGGGCTCCGGCCTCACCGCGCAGGAAAACGGGCCCTGTGAATACGTAATAAGGGAGTTCTTTTGCCTATGTCAGATGATACTCAGACTGGTGGCGGTCTCAAACGGCTCCTGCAGCAGGAGTGGGTTCGCCCGTTAGGCACGCTTCTCTTCGTGGTCATTATCGCCACGGTATTCTCGCCGTATCGCGAGGGATTCCCCGTCTTCTGGCAGTCGAGAAACCTGTTCAACGTCCTGCGGCAGATTTCCGAGATCGGCATCCTGGCCGTCGGCATGACCCTGGTTATCATCACCGGCGGTATCGATTTGTCGGTGGGCTCCCTTCTCGCCTTGTCGTCCACTCTGTTCGCCTTCACATTCGTGAGCCAGGAATGGCCCCTGGGCGCGGCCCTCCTGGTAGCCCTGTTTGCCACCACGGCATTCGGGTTCACCAGCGGTCTTCTCATCACGCGGCTCCGTATGCAGCCCTTCATCGCCACCCTCGCCGTCATGACAGGAAGCAGAGGATTTGCAAAGTGGCTCGTGAACAACGAGAACATTGATATCCCGTTTGGAGACGAGTATACCGCCCGGGTCGCCGATTTTCTGGCCCAGAAAAGCGTCGTGATTCCCACATTTGTGTGTATTGCGCTGCTGGGAGCAATCCTTCTCAACTGGACTCGGTTTGGACGCTATGCTGTCGCTATCGGCGGCTCGGAAGAGAGCGCCCGGTTATCCGGTATTGCCGTGCGGTGGGTCAAAGTCCGCGTCTATCTGCTCACCGGGTTGTTTGCCGGCATCGCGGGCATCCTCCATTGTTCCCAGACCCATCAGGGAAGCTCGAATGCCGGCATATCCTATGAATTGGATGCGATTGCCGCAGCCGTCATCGGCGGCACAAGCCTCGCCGGGGGCAAGGGAGGGATTCTCGGCACCGTGGTCGGCGCCTTGGCCCTCGGCATTCTCGCCAATCTCCTGGGTCTTCGCAATGTCGATGAAAACGTGCAGTGGATGGTCAAAGCCGTTATTATTGTCATTGCCGTATGGTTGCAGATGGTCGGTTCGAAAAAGGAAGCCTAGCGTCTTTCGGGGGAAACTGCTTCGGCTCGGAAGAGGCGCTCTCGCGAGGGTACATCCATGAAAAAAACGGCCCAGCTCTTGATGGTTCTCATTGTCAGCCTGGTCCTGGCAGGGTGCGGCGGTAAGACCGGCGGCGGCGATGGGAAAACGGACCCAGCCGCGTCCGGCACGAAGAAGTTCAAGGTTGTCTTCTCCCAGTGCAACAGCGCCGAGCCATACCGCGCCGTTCAGAACAAAATCTTCCGTACCGCAGTGGACGAGAAGTATTCCGACATCGTCGATTTCTCGATTACGGACGCGCAGCAGGACAATGCAAGGCAAATCGCCCAGATCGAGAACATCATCCTGCAGGGAGTGGACCTTCTGATAGTGGCCCCGAATGAGGCCGCCCCGTTGACGAAGGTTGTGCGTGAGGCCCACGAGTCCGGCATCAAGGTCATCTGCCTTGAACGCGACCTCGCTGCCCCTGTCTACGACATGTTCGTCGGCGCTGACAACGTCGAGATCGGCGAAATGGCAGGTCAGTATGTGAAAGACTACCTCGAATCCAACTCCATCGAAAACCCCATCGTCGTCGAGATGAAAGGCCTCCTCGGCACCAAACCGCAGGAGGAACGGCACGAAGGCGCGCGTAAGCATATCGACAGCGTGCCTGGCGTCCGGGTCATCGAGGAAGTCGCGAACTGGCTCCAGAGCGAGGCCAAGAAGCGTATGGAGACCCTCCTGCAGGCCAACCCCAGAATCGATGTTGTATACGCCCACAACGACCCCATGGCCGTCGGGTGTTTCCTCGCCGCCCGCGAAGCCGGCCGTGAGAAGGAAATGATCTTCGTGGGCGTCGACGGGCTGGGCGGAGACGCCGGCGGTATCAAGAAGGTCATCGACGGCGTGCTGCAGTGCACCTTCGTATACCCTCCCTGCGCGGCCGAAGCGATCGACTATGCGGTCGCCATGCTCAAGGGTGAGGAAGTGCCCGAACGGGTGATCCTGAAACCCGCAAAAATCACCAAGGACAACGCTGACGAATGGTACGCGAAAGCCACCATCGAATAGCACCCCCCCAGGCGAGGCCTATATCGGCGCACACGTGCCGGTTGGCTGTAATCGTGCTCGGCGCCCTCGTTTCCGGCTGTGGCACCTCCCTCCACGATGCCGCCGGGGCGGGTGACCTCCAGCACGTGCGGCAGCTCCTCGCACGCAATCCCGGCGCAATGGAGAGCCGGGACACCATGGGCAAGACACCCATATACTTCGCCATTACCTTTGACCGCCGCGATGTCCTCACATTCCTTATCGAGCACGGGGCGGACGTCAACGCCCGGGATAAGACCGGCCTCACCCCCCTTCACGCCGCTTCGTTCATGAGCCGGCCCCATTGCGCCGACGCCCTCATAAAGGCTGGCGCGAGAGTCGATGCCGTCGATGACTTCGGCGACACCCCCCTGCACTCGGCCGCCATTCATGGCATGACCGGTATGATAGGGTTCCTCGTGCGCCGGGGCGCCGATCTGCACGCGCGCAACCAGAACGGAGAAACTCCGCTGGACCTCGCGGTCAAGTACGAGCAGCAGCGCGCCGTCGATACCCTGAAGAACCTTCTGGAGCCGAAACCCTGAGACGGCCAACCATGAGCCCGTGGCTCGCCCGGGGGCGATGAGAATGGGCTGGATCAAAAACCCAGGGACAGACCCGTCTCGCTCCTGCGTCGCTCGCTTGGGTCAGTCCCGGTTTTTGCGATTTTCGAGGGGGGCTGGGAAACACACCCGGGCCGGGAGCCTGCAGATGATGCGCCCTTTCTGCTACACTAACCGTCGGAGGAATGATGAAGGCATCCCAAAACGACATCGTGACCATTTATACGGACGGCGGATGCGACCCGAATCCCGGACGCGGGGGCTGGGGAGTCGTCATGCTCTACAAGAGTAAGGTCAAAGAACTCTCCGGGCACGAAGACGTGACCACCAACAACCGCATGGAACTTACCGCGGCGGTAAAAGCCCTCGAGGAGCTCCGGCGCCCCTGTCGCGTCGTCCTGCATACCGACTCGCAGTATCTCCAAAAAGGCATTACGGACTGGATGCGCACGTGGAAGCGAAACGGATGGCGCTCCCGAAATGGGGCCGTCAAGAACCAGGATCTCTGGCAGCGGCTCGATGAACTGACGGCCGCGCATGATGTAAAGTGGTGTTGGGTGCGGGGACACGCCGGCGATCCATTGAATGAACGCTGTGATGCCCTCGTGCGCGAGGCCCGGATGCGCGCCCGGCTTGGATAGAGAAACCAGTAAGAATGACGGATAGACGCAAAAACACGGAGCCCCATAACCCCGTATCCTCGTCCAGAACACGGGATTTGACGCTTTGCCTCGTCTTTATCCTTATTGGAATGGGCGGCGTCCTGTTTTCCACACGGTGGGACGACCCTGTCCTGCGCGGCATCACGCTCTTGCTCGCGGTCGCCCTTCCCGTCTTTGGCGTGGGGAATTTCCTCGCCCGCCTTCGTGTCACCGGTCTTCAAAAGCTCCTTTTGCTTGCCGGCGTACTCATGCTCATCGCCGGAGGCATGGCCACGCTCGCCGATTTTCCCGGCACCTTCATTGATTCCGACGAGATCCCGGCCTACGCGCGCAATCTCGCGCGCTGGGCCGGCGCCCTCGGACTGGTTGCAGGCCTCATCGCCATTCTGTTTGCCGTGGTCCACGGCGAAGAGGAACTCACCGAGATTGGCGACCGTTTCCGGTATCTCACTGACCACATGAGCGAAGGCTTTACCCTTTCCGCACCAGATGGAACCATTCTGCTGGCAAACCGCCGATTCCTCGAGATGACCGGGTTTCGGAAGGATGAGGTGGTGGGCCGCAATGCCCATGAACTCGTCAGGGAACTGCGGCAGACGACCATCCTCGAGCACCTCGAACACCGTAAGCAGCACCGCGCCACCGAGTATGTTATTGACCATCGCCTGAATGACGAGGAACGGCATTTTGCCGTAAGCGGCACGCCCATTTTCAACCGCAAAGGCGAGCACGCGGGGACGGTGGCCATTTTCCGCGACGTTACCGAACAAGTTGAGCTCTCCCGAAGCCTTGAGAAATATGCCGAAGGGCTCCAGCGCCTCGTCGAGGAACAGACCTATCAGTTGCGGGACTCCGAGGAGCGGCTTCGAGGCCTCCTCATGCACATGAATGAGGGATTCTTGACCGTCGACGCGGCATTTCGCGTACGCTTCGCCAACGAACGCATTTGCGAAATGCTGGGACTGGCGCCAGGAGAACTCGTCGGACGCGATATCTTCGAGTATGTCGAAACCGCTGGCCGCGCGAAACTGCTTCATCTCCTGGAATTGGCTGATACCAAGCAGACAAGGCGCCTCCAACAGGAGACGAATCTCAGCACCCCCGCACGGGGCGCTGTTCCGGTTGTTTTCGGCGTATCATCCGTCGAGGATTCCCGCGAAGGGGGAGCGCGCTACTCGATGGTCGTCACCGATGTAAGCAAGCAGAAGGAAATGCAGCGGCAACTCGAGGTGCGCGCCCTCCAACTTGAATCGGCCAACGAGGAACTGCGCATTCTCGACCGCACCAAAGACAGTTTCCTGACCAACGTAACACACGAACTTCGCACCCCCCTCAGCACAATCCGCGGGTACGTCGAGATGCTCGATTCCGCAGCCATCGGGGCCCTCGAGAGCGAGCAGAAGGCTGCCCTCGATGTCATTTCCAGAAATCTCGAGCGTCTGGGCACCCTCATCGAGGAAATGATCGAATTCAGCCGCATGCAGTTGCGCGGGGTTCGCCTGAAATTCACGCTCTTCCAGCCCGAGAAACTCGTGGAAGAGTGCGTTCGTTCCATTCAGCCGACATCGGATAAACGAACCCTGACCCTCGAGTATGCGCTGCCGGAAGGCATGCCGCGCATCTGGGGAGACCGCGGGCGGCTGGCCCAGGTCCTTACAAACCTTCTGTCCAACGCCGTGAAATTCACCGAGCCCGGGGGCAAAGTCGGCGTCAAGCTCAGCCGGGCCCCCGGCGGCACCATTCTGATAAGCGTGTCGGACACGGGCATCGGCATCGCTCCGGAATACCAGGAGCGTGTATTCGACAAGTTCTTCCAGATAGACACGTCACTCGAACGGCGCTATGAGGGTGCGGGCATTGGCCTTTCGATCGCCAAGAGTATTACCGAAGCCCACCGCGGCAAGATCGAGGTTTCCAGCATTCCGGAGAAAGGCAGCACCTTCACCCTCGTGCTCCCCGATGCCTGTTTCGATGAAAGTTACGTTCCCGGCGACAGTGCCCAGCTCCATGACAAGCGGATTATATGCATCTCAGACGACGAAGCCCTGCTGCAAGTGCTTGTTGTCTTACTTGAAGCATGGGGAGCAGAGGCCGAGGGCGTATACGGAGGCCACGAGGCCATTCGCGCCTCCAAAGAAAGCCCTCCCGCCCTGATTGTTGCGGATGAGAATACCACCGATGTCAGCGGACCCGCTTTCATCACGGTGCTCCAGAATGCATTGGGCGACAAGGCTCCTCCCGTCGCCTTGATGCAGGCCCGTGACGTGCCCGTCGAGGATGCCTTCGTCGACCTGAGCGGCCGTGTCGAGACCCTCGAAAAGCCCTTCCATTCACACGAGCTGTTCTGGAAAGTGCATCGCATGCTTGGCGGGCTCCAGACCGCACCCCCGGTGCGCGAACCTGTCCCGTATCCATCCCAGGCATTGGATGGCGAAATGGCCCGCACCATTGTCGTGCCGGATAGCGATCTCCTGGAATGGCTGCACGTAGCGCTCAACAACCGGGGAATCGCCGCGACATGGTTCACCAATCCTGACGAGGCGCTCCGCCAAATCGAAACCCACGGCGCGCGGCTCGTCCTCATCGACACCGACGCGTTAACTCCGGCCCAGTGCACACGCCTTTCCCAATGGACCCGCGCCACCCACACGCCTCTGTGCGCGATTACCAGCCTGGCGGAGGACACGCAACCCGTCAAGGATGCGCAGGCCGTGTTGTCAAAACCATTTTCAATCGATGAACTCGTGGAGACCCTCGCCGAGCTTGACGCGCCGGGGTCTCTTGTTGAAACCTGAAGCGGCGGTTAACGAAACGCTGCAGGAGGACGCCGGCGACCATGAGAATGGCCCTGAGTATTGTCTTGTGTGGATGTATGATTGTTTCGGCCGCTGGCGCCGATATCGAGAAGGCGCTCGAGGCCGAGTGTGCCAGCGCCGTATGCGTGCTTGCCGATTCGGGCCTGCCTATTCGCGAATACAACGCCGATGCCATACGCCCCCTCGCGAGTATGGTGAAGCTGATGCAAATGCTCATGGTCTGCGAGGGCATTGACGAAGGACGGTGGACGCTCGAGACGGTTATCAAAGTCTCCAAACACGCCGAAGGCATGGGCGGCTCTCAAGTGTATCTGGCCGAGGGTGAGGAATGGACGCTGGACGATCTGCTGTCCGCGCTCTGCGTGGTCTCCGCGAATGATGCGGCCATGGCTATTGCCGAGGGGTTGTGGAGGTCCGAGGAGAATTACCTGAAGGCTATGAACGCCCGCGCCAAAGAACTGGGCATGACGAACTCCGAGTTTCACAGCGTGCATGGCCTCCCCCCCAGTCCCGGCGAAGAAGAGGATAAAACCTGCGCGCGCGATGTGGCCATTCTCGCCCGCCAGTGTATACAGCAGCCCCTCATCATGGCCTGGGTCGGTCAACAGGAACTCGTTTTTCGCGAGGGTGAGGCCGCAAAGTACAACACAAACAAACTCTTGTGGCGGCTCGAAGGCTGTGACGGCCTGAAGACCGGCTATACGCGCGCCGCGGGATGGTGCCTCTCCGCAACGGCCGAGCGGAACGGCATCCGCCTCGTTGCTGTGGTAATGGGCTGCAAGACAACCAATGGACGCTTCAACGTCGCGGAGGCCATCCTCGAGGAAGGTTTCCGCGAGACCGAGCGGATACGCCTGCTCGCAAAAGGCGATGCCGTTGATCCCGCTGTCCCGGTTCAGAACTGCACCATCCCCGCCACCCGTCTCGCAGCCTCCGGGGATGTGTGGGTGACGATTCCAAAGAGTCAGAAGCCGGCGCTGAAAATGCTCATCGAGACCCCTGCGGTGCTGCGGCCGCCCCTCGGGGCCGGCGAAGCCTTGGGCAATCTCCGCATTGTCCTGGGGGAAACGGCACTTGCTGAAACTTCGCTGGCGCTTGCCGAGCCTTTGCAGCCCGCGTCCATTCGCTGGAAGCTTGTACGAAGCGTTTTGAATCCGTGACGGGCTAGACCCGCAGGCTTTCGATCGCCTCGAGATAACTGTCGCTCTTGAAAACGTACGAGCCCGCCACGAGAACGTTGGCGCCGGCCTTCACGACGTCAGGCGCTGTTCCCTGGTCGATCCCTCCATCCACCTCGAGATCCCGTTCTTCGCCTAGCATCGCGCGAACCAGCTCGATCTTCCGCAGCATCTCGGGAATGAACTTCTGACCCCCGAAACCGGGATTTACCGTCATGATCAGCACCATGTCCACCGCGTCCGCCAGGAACTCAATGTCATCCGGCGGGGTGCCGGGGTTGAGCACTACACCCGCCTTACAGCCAAGGTCGCGAATTCGACTCAGGAGCCGGTGGGGATGGCGCGTTGCCTCGGCGTGAAACGTGATGATATCCGCCCCCGCATTCGCGAAGTCGTCCACGTATTCTTCCGGATTGGTGATCATGAGATGCACGTCCATGGGCACAGTGGAATGATGCCGTAACGCGCTTACGACCGGGGGGCCGATCGTGATGTTTGGCGTGAAATGACCGTCCATGATATCGAGATGGATCCAGTCGATAACCGCATGAATCTCCTCCCCCAATCGGCTGAAATCGCTGGAAAGCAGTGAGGGGGCGATCTTAAGTTTCGGCAACGTCTTCCTCCTGGCCCTGCTGGCCCACATGGTCTTTGATCACCGGGGGATTGTCTCCCTCGTAATAGTACGTGCGCGCCTGCTCGCCGTCCACGAAGATCTCTACCGTCAGCTCTTCGTAAAAAGACAGGGGAAGCCGCAGTTTGCTCCCCGGCTCGAACTTCGGCCGCTCGCCCGTACGGTATTGCTCCTCACTCGGAAACACCGTTTGCCGCGTACCGTTCCGGTCGATAACATCGATGCGCACTTCCCGGGCAAACAACGACCCCGGCACCGTGTACACGACCTCCACTTTCCGCCGTGAATTCGGGAGCGACATCTCCCCCGATGCCCGAACGTCATACGTAACCGCATCGCCTTTCTGCAGCATCGTCCCGGGCGCAGGTGTTTGCGCAAGGACCCGTCCGACTTGGGCATTCGGGTTGTCAACGCGGTTTGCCACGACACTCACTTCCATCGGGGCCAGCAACGCCATGGCCTCGTCCACGGAAAGCCCCACAATGCTCGGCATGGTCAAAATGCTGCGCGTAGGCCCTTTACTCAACAGCAGATGCACCTCGTTACCCGCCCTCAAGGGCCGCCCTGGAGGCGGGTCCTGGGCGATAATCTGGTCGCGCGGGGCACTGTGGTGGATCCAGGCCTTATGGCCGAGCCGGACACCCTGGCCGAGGTTCCCCTCGACTTCCGCGAGCGTCCTTTCTACGAATGACGGCGTTGACTGAATCTCTGCTCCCTGGCTCACCGTTGGGAATACTTCCCGGCCTGCCCGCACCACCGCGCCCGCTTCGGGGCGTTGTGAGATGACGTGGTAGGCCGGCACCTGCTCGCTGTACATCGGCGTTTGTTTCCCCATTTCGAGCCCGACCTTGCCCAGCTCAAACGAGGCCTGCGTCACGGAAAGATGGGTGATATTCGGCACGGTAACGTACTCGCCCCCAGCCACCGCCGTGTTAAAGACATACAACCCCGCACCGGCCATCACCAGTAAAAAGAACACCGTCGCAAGGGTCCATCGCACCGACCAGCCCAGGAAACGGAATACAAAAAATGTCAGGTTCAGGATTGTTTCCGCAATCTTGTCAAGAAGAACCCGTCCAATCCGTCCTGTTCGGGACTCGTTCGATACGTTCCCTTGCTTATCTTCCATTGCTCCATCCACGCTGGGCCATCCTCGAGAGCGACCGGCTCGTCCGCCAAGACGCTATCGATAACTTGTTCCGTCTCTTCCGGGGTAAATGTGCATACGGAGTATACAACGACCCCCTCATTGTCGCAGACACCTATAGCCGACCTCAACAATTCCCGCTGCAGCGCCGCCAGCTCGGCTATGTCCCGCTCCGACACCCGGTACTTCAGGTCGGGGTGTCGGCGCACGGTACCCAGTCCCGAGCAGGGCGCATCCACCAGCACGCGCTGAAATCCCGGTGCACACGGCGGGCGCCGCCCATCGGCCGCCACCAGGTGAATCCCCGGGCATTCCATGCGCTCGACATTTTCCCGAACCTGGCGCAATCGCTGCACGCGGGCATCGCACGCGACAATCCGGGCCCGGCCCCCGGTCAACGCCGCGACATGGGTCGTCTTGCCTCCAGGCGCGGCACACACATCCAATATCCATTCCCCGGCCTTGGGTTCCATGAGATGGGGCGGCAACATCGAGGCGGGGTCCTGCATCATGAAATCCCCTTCCCGGAACCGCTTGCTTCGCGCTGGCGGCGGCCCCTGCAAGAACGTGATTTCCTCGGGCACGCTCGTCCGTTTCCCGGTCCCGATGCCGCCCTTCTCCAACGCGGCCGCCACTTCTCCGCTGCTTGTACGCAACGTGTTGACCCGTGCCGAGACGGGGGCTTCACTATTAAGGGCCTGGCAAAGCTCCCGGGCGTGCTCCATCCCGCGGGCAGCCACCCACCGCCGGACAAGCCAGCGGGGCATTGAATACTCGATGACCAGGCGTTCCTCGGGCTCTTTGGGAAACTCAACCTCTTCGAGCTGCTGGGGTGCGCGCCGCAAGACGGCATTGGTCAGCCGCGCCAGGCCCACGTGCCCCCGCTTCTTCGCCAGATCCACCGAGGTGTGCACCAGGGCCGGATGCGTAACCTGCCGGCAAAACACCGCTTGAAAGATGCCCATTCGCAGGAGCGTCCGCACCGGAGCGGGGATCTCCTCGAGGGGCTGCTTCAATATCCCCCCGAGAACATAATCGCACAGTATCCTGTGACGAACCGTCCCATAGACAAGCTGGGTCAGAAACCGTCTCCCCCGATCCCGCACCGTTCTTCGCCGCAACGTTTTATCGAGAGACACATCGAGAAACGTCCCGTGTTCAAAGACACGCAGCAATACATCAATGGCGGCATCGCGAACCGGATCAATCGGCACGGCCTATACATCCTCGAATTGTTCGCCAACCTGGATGGCATGGCCCCGAAGATATTCCCGCACAGGCATGGCGCGTTTGCCGGGGGCTTGAAGGGCCAGAATTGCCAGCGCACCTTCTCCAGTAACCACCACAACCCGCTCCTTCTCCACGGCAACCACCGTCCCCGGCGGGGCATCGAACGCCTCTTCCACAACCCGTGATTCGTGTATGCGGTAGACCTGGCCCTTGTACAGGCAATGCGCGACCGGCCACGGAAGCGACGCGCGCACCAGGTTGTGAATCTCGTTCGCCGGCCGCCCCCAACGAATCTCCCCGTCCGACTTTTCCAGCATGCGGCAATACACCGCTTTCGTATGGTCTTGAGGCGTAAACCGGGCCGTACCAGCAGCTACCAGGCCGACCCCGCGGACGAGAAGCTCCGCCCCCTTCACGGCCAGCCGGCTCGCCAGCGTTGGCCACGTGTCCTCGGGATAGATGGGTTCCTTTTCCTGGAGAAGAATATCCCCCGCGTCCATTTCCAGCGTAAGCCGCATGATCGTTACACCGGTCACCTCGTCGCCGTTCAACAGGGCGGTACGGATGGGCGAAGGCCCCCGGTACTTCGGCAACAGGCTCGGGTGCATGTTGAGAAATCCGCGGGGCGGCACATCGAGAATGGGCTGCTTGAGAATACGTCCATACGCGGCGATCAGACACATGTCAGGCTTCTGTTCCCGCAACCATGCCTCGAAGGCGCCATCGTTCAGCTTCGCGGGCTGGGCCACCGGGATCCCCTGGTCAAGCGCCCAAATCTTGGCGGGAGGAGGCGCAAGCTTCTTCCCCCGGCCCTGCGGACGGTCCGGCTGGCATACCACCGCAATCATGTCGTGGGATTTCGCCGTGGCTGCCAGAGAAGGAACGGCCAGCTCCGGCGTTCCAAAGAATACTACGCGCACTCAGGTAAGCCCCGGAATGTCGAAACCACCGGTAAGCTCCGACATCTTGGATTTCACCAGCTCCTGCACCTGGCGGATGCCTTCGTTCACCGCCGCCGTCACCAGTGTCTCGAGCATCTCCACATCGTTCACATCGACAATTTCGGGTTCAATTTTGATTGACTGAAGCTCAAACTTGCCATTCATAACCACTTTGACCATCCCGCCCCCGGAGGATGCTTCAACCCGTTCATCACCTAGATGCTCCTTCAGCTCTTCGATTTTTCCCTTCATCTCCATGGCATGCTTCAGCATGCCCCCGAGATTTCCAAGTCCGCCTAATCCTTTCGGTAGCACAACGCCTCCTGTTCATCAAACCTGTCGGTGTTGGGTTCTTTTCCATCAAAGACTTTCGCAAAGTATACCCGCACGCGCGATAACCTGTCCAAAGCACCATCGGCAATCACCCGCGATCATTGGCTCCGCTTCGGTTAACCGTTCCGGGCGCCGTACCGGCGGAATTAGGTCATCTGTAGCCGAGCATCCTCCTGGAAAGTCTTCGCACCGCCGGAGAGGATACTGAAAAGTTTGTCAGGCGTCAAAGAAGGCGCGGGATTGTGGATCTTATGCACCCGGACTCGCTCACAAGGGAAACAGGGGCTCAAGGAATGTGCGCAGGCCTCGAATATACCGTTGGCCGGTCGTCGTGAAACCATCATTGTGACTCCCCGTGATTTCGAGGAATTCCTTCGGCTCGGGCGCCAGCTCGTACAGGGCTTTGCCATGGTGGTAGGGCACGACATCGTCGTCCGGACTATGCACGACAAGCAGAGGGGCACGAACCCGCTCGATCTTGTTTTCCGTATCGAACCGGTGCCGCAGCACCAGCCCTACGGGCAAGAATGGAAATGCCTCCTTCCCGAGCGTGACCGCGGATAGAAAGGTGCTCTCGAGAACGATGGCTCCCGGTGCAACTTCAGCCGCCAGGTCGGCCGCAACGGCGCCGCCCAGCGATCGCCCGAACAGAAGTACACGCTCCGCTGGGCTCCCCTGCTCTTGGGTAAGCCAGCGCCACATGGCCCGGATATCTTTGTAGCACCGCTTTTCCGAGGCTTTGCCCGTGCTGTTGCCGTACCCGCCATAATCGTAAATGAGAACGTCAAACCCGAGCTCGCGCCAGACCGCGATTCCATCCCTCCTGTCGCTGATATTCCCGCCGTTGCCATGGGAATACAGGACCACCCCGCGCGGCTCGGCCACCGAAATGTACCAGCCATGCGTGGTTTCCCCGTCCACTTGAACGGTCACGTCGTGAAAGTCCCAGCCAGCTTGTGCCGGGTCCCACGACATTTCCCGTGTAGCGGGGAAGACCATTGCCCGCTGCGCGCCGCCCACAACCATGGCGCAGCCCCCAAACAACAGAGCCCCGAGCACGATCGCCCAAATCATCCGGCCCCTCCATCCCATCTTCCGAGACCCTTCCCCCGTTTTTACACCCCGGCTATACCGCGCGGGATTTTCGCTCGCATCTTCCACTTGCGATATTGTATGATATCGCCTGTGAAATCAATGGACACCCAGGAGGGGGAACTGCCATGACTGAGTATAATATCCTGCTAGATGCCAAGAAGATGCCGGACGCATGGTACAACGTCGCGCCCGACCTGCCAAAGCCGATGGACCCGCCGCTCCATCCGGTGACGCACCAGCCCTTGAAGCCTGAGGACCTCGCGGCGATCTTCCCAATGTCACTTATTGAACAGGAAATGTCCACCAAGCCAGTTATCTCCATTCCTGGCGAGGTTATGGACATCTATCGCCTGTACCGCCCGACTCCGTTGCGCCGGGCCCACCGCCTCGAAAAGATGCTCGGGACCCCTGCCAAGATTTTCTATAAAAACGAGAGTGTTACTCCTTCGGGAAGCCACAAGATCAACACCTCCGTGGCACAGGCCTACTTCAACAAGAAGGAAGGCGTAAACGAACTCACCACCGAAACCGGCGCAGGCCAGTGGGGCACCGCTCTCTCCATCGCCTGCTCCATGTTAGGCATGAAATGCACGGTCTATATGGTCCGTGTCAGCTTCGAGCAGAAACCGTACCGGCGCGTCCTGATGCAGACCTACGGTGCGGACGTCATCTCAAGCCCCAGCGATACCACCGACAGCGGCCGGGAATTCCAGGCCAAGTTCCCCGACACGACGGGCAGCCTCGGCATGGCCATTTCCGAAGCGGTCGAAGTCGCTGCGAAGAGCGGAGGCCGGGCCAAGTACAGCCTCGGCAGTGTTCTGAACCACGTGCTCTTGCACCAGACCATCATCGGTTTGGAGGCCAAGCTCCAGATGGCGCAGGTTGATGCCGAACCCGATATCATCATCGGCTGCTGTGGCGGCGGCTCCAACTTTGCCGGCGTCGCTTTCCCATTCGTGCCCGATAAGAAAAAGGGCAAGAACATCGATTTCATCGCGGTCGAACCGACCGCCTGCCCGACACTGACCCGCGGGCTCTATGCATACGACTACGGCGACACCGCCCATCTCACCCCTCTCCTCCTGCAATACACACTGGGCCACCAGTTCGTGCCGCCCGGAATCCACGCGGGCGGGCTGCGGTACCACGGGGTGGCCCAACAGGTTGCCCTGATGGTCAAGGAAGGCTTTATGCGCGCCGTGGCGTGCCATCAGAACCCCGTGTTCGACGCGCTGAAGATGTTCGCCATCGCCGAAGGCATTCTGGCTGCTCCCGAATCCGGACACGCCATTCGCGTGGCCATCGACGAAGCGCTCAAGTGCAAAGAGGCCGGCGAGGCCAAGACCATCCTCTTTAACCTGAGCGGGCACGGGCATTTCGACATGAGCGCCTACGACGCATACTTCAACAATAAGTTGGAGGATTACGACCTCGACCAGAGCATCATCGATGCCGCCGAGAAGATGATTCCCAAAGTTTAGTCCCTCTCAAGAATTTGCAGGGAAGCGGGGGAGTATCTCACACCGTGAGGTACTCCCCCTGGCATTTTATCCCGAGGCTGGCTGCCCCTCGCCCGGGCATGTCTCAAAATGGCGTATAATCTAACCGAGAAGAACTAATGTGAACCATTCGCAAGCGACTGGCATCGAACAATTCGGAGAAGAACCATGACATCATCGCACGCAAGAGCTGCCAGCACCGGCGTGATTCTGATCGTATGCGCGCTGTTTGTGGTCGGCTGCCCCCCGTCCTTGCTCTCGCCCAACGTTACACGTACCACCGATCTCGTATATGGACTGGGGTATGTGGAAGATGAATCGGCCGACCTCGGGTACAGCCTGCGAACGCTGCGATTTGACCTCCTGGAACCCACCGATGTCGAGCCCGTTAACCGCCCGGCAGTGCTGATGATTCACGGCGGCAACTTCGAGGGAGGCTCGAAGAGCGACGAGGACCTCGTCAAGGCCGCAAACGGCCTGGCCACCGAAGGATATGTTTGTTTTCTCATTGACTATCGCGTCGCGCGGGACGAGCCGCCTGTCGTGTCGTCGTGGAACCCGGACGCCAACGCCGCCAAAGACCTTCAGATCCCCTCGCTCCCCGCTGTGCGCGCCGCCTTTGTCGACGCCAAAACCGCCATGCGCCATATCCGCGCGAACAGCGACACGTACGGAATCGACCCCGCCCGTATCGCGGTCTGGGGGGAATCCGCGGGGGCGTTCGCCGCACTGGCGGCCGGCCTCACCAGCCCCGCCGAATTCTCGAACGATGGCGAGGACTTCCCCGTGCCCGCACAGAACAACCCGGGCGTGGATTCCACGCCGGCCGTGATCGTTGATTGCTGGGGAAGTGCTGTGTTCACGTTGGAAGCGTTCGATGCCAACGACCCGCCGATCATGATCTTTCACGGAACCTACGACACCACCGTTCCCGTCATTTCCGCGCTCACGATCCAGGCCCAATGTAAAAGCCTGGGCATTCCCCACCGGGCTTATCTCATCTCCGGGGGCGGGCACGGCTGCTGGGACTGCACGTACGATGGGAAAACCCTCACAACGCTCACACTCGAGTTTCTGCGTGAATTCATGCCCTGAGCACACGGGGCACAGACCGGCCGCGCAGAGTCATGCCTGGCCGTAGTATGCGTCGGGCCCATGTTTACGCATGAAATGCCTGTCAAGGAGGTATCCAGGAATACCTTCTGTTTCGGGCGCAATGCTCACGGTATGAAACGCCAGCCGGGCAATCTCCTCAAGCGTTGCTGCACTCGCCACCGCATCTTCCACGCTTTTGCCCCAGGCAAAGGGCCCGTGCTGTGCCACAAGCACGCCGGGAAAGGCGCGCGGGTCCAGACCCTCGAATCGCCGGGCAATGACCCTGCCCGTATTCGCTTCGTATTCGCCGGCCACGTCCTCTTCGGTAAGAGGCGCGGTGACTGGCACTTCGCCGTGGCAGTAATCGGCGTGGGTCGTCCCGAAACACGGGATTGGGCGGGACGCCTGCGCCCAGACGGTGGCGTAATGCGAATGGGTGTGCACAATGCCGCCGATACCGGAAAATGCGGCATACAGCTCTCGGTGCGTCGCCGTGTCAGACGAAGGCCGCTTTGTTCCCTCGACCACGTCTCCGTTCATGTCGACCACCACCATGTCATCGGGCCGCATGAGCTCATATTCGACGCCGCTGGGTTTAATGACAATGAGCCTCTTGTCGCGGTCAACCCCGCTCGCATTACCCCACGTGGCAAACACCAGCCCGTGCGCGACCAGCTCGCGGTTGGCCTGCCACACACGCTCTTTCAAGTCCTCGAGCATCTTATGTCTCCGTTTGGGATGTTACGTGTCCCGGGCTACAACCGTACCGCCTGCTCTCTTCCGCGTCAATTCTCCGCGTTACCGCAGATGGGACACCACTGCAGACCCTTCCCCTGCCTACGGAAGCGCCGACACCGAAGACAGACCGTCGCGATAGCGGTTCAAGCGGTCCGCAATAGCCGTGACTTCCTCGAGTTGCATCAGCTCAGCGCGCAGTTTTGCCACGTGCGGCAGGTTTCTGAGGTACCCGCTGTAGTGCTTCCGGAACTCGACTGTGCCCCTTCGCTCTCCCTTCACGGCGGCAGCGCGCCGCAAATGTTCGATGCACAATGCGATCCGGTCCGGGACGGAAGGGGGCTCAGGCAGTTCGCCGCTGGCCATGTACTGCTTGGCATGGGCGAATATCCAAGGATTCTGAATGGCGCCTCTCCCGACCATCACTCCGTCGCAGCCGGTCTCGAACATGCGTTTCACGTCTTCCGGCTCCGTGACATCCCCGTTTCCGATAATGGGCATACTTACCGTGTTCTTGAGCTTTTCGAGCCAGGCCCAGTCCGCTTGCCCGCTATGGCCCTGTTTGCGCGTGCGGCAGTGCACGGTGAGGGCTTGAACCCCAAGGTTCTCGAGCATGCGCGCCACATCCAGAATGATGATGTTCTCGGAGTCCCAGCCAAGGCGGGTTTTTACGGTGACGGGGAGCGACGTGCCTGACAGGACGCTGCGAACCACGTTCTCGAATTTCCTGATATCCTGCAGCAGACCGGCCCCGGCGCCGCGCAAAGCGACTTTCTTGACCCAGCAACCGCAGTTGATATCGATAAAATCAGGGTTGGCCCGTTCAGCGACGGCCGCAGCTCCTTCCATAGACGTCTCCGCACTGCCGAAAATCTGCACGGCGATGGGGCGTTCCTCATCCCGTACGCGGATCTTCTCGAGGGTTCTATCCACGTCGCGGATCAATGCCTCGGAACTCGCGAACTCGGTATAGAGCAGGTCTGCGCCAAGCTCCTTGCAGATAGTCCGGAAGGAATAATCGGTGACATCCTCCATGGGCGCTAACGCCAGGGGCTTCTGAAGTTCTATCGAACCAATGCGCATGGTGTTTGATTCCAGCCCTGAGCGGGTCTCCAGCCTGGGGCCTAAGCCTTTCGGTACAGTTCTGCCCCGCCTTCCCTGAAGGCAACCGACTTCTCTTTCATCCCTTGCTGGCGCGCCGCTTCTTCCCGCACCTGTTGCGAAAGTTCCATGGCACAGAACTTGGGCCCGCACATCGAGCAAAAATGGGCCAACTTCTCGCCACGTTGAGGCAGTGTTTCATCGTGGAGTTCCCGGGCGCGGTCGGGATCAAGCGACAGATTGAACTGGTCCTCCCATCGAAACTCGAATCGCGCCCTGCTCAAGGCATTATCGCGAATCTGCGCCGCGGGATGACCCTTGGCCAGGTCGGCCGCATGCGCGGCAATCCGGTAGGCAACGACTCCTTCGCGCACGTCCTCGCGGTCCGGAAGCCCCAAGTGCTCCTTCGGAGTCACGTAGCACAACATTGCGGTGCCGTACCAGCCAATCATGGCCGCTCCAATGGCGGAAGCCAGGTGATCATAGCCGGGAGCAATGTCGGTAATGACAGGGCCCAGGGTGTAAAAGGGGGCTTCGCAGCACCATTCGAGCTGTTTTTCCACGTTCTCGTGAATCAGATGCATGGGCACGTGGCCCGGGCCTTCGTTCATCACCTGCACATCGAAT
>CAZFOG010000008.1:32003-38720 GCA_964520685.1 uncultured Nitrospiraceae bacterium
CCTTGTTCCGCCTGCTCGATTACCGTGTCGCGGAATATCTCCCACGTAAGCTCCTCGGGCGCTCCCCCCGCTCTCTCGAGGGCCTCATAAATTGGAACCGTACCCACGGGGACCGGGCAATTGCGGATAATCCATTCCCGGGTTTCATGGATGGGCTCGGCCGTCGACAAGTCCATGACCGTATCCGCCCCCCACCGGATCGCCCACAACATTTTCTCGACTTCCTCCTGCACGGAGGAGGACAGGGCGGAATTGCCCAGGTTCGCGTTGATCTTCACCTTGAAGTTTCGCCCGATAATCATCGGCTCGACCTCGAGGTGATTGACGTTGGCAGGGATGATCGCACGGCCGCGCGCAACCTCATCGCGGACAAACTCGGGCGTGATCTCCTCGGGCATCACGGCGCCCCACGCATTCCCGCTGTGGCGCCGTTTCAGTTCCTCGGGCGCTTCCTGCCATCGCGCGTTTTCCCGAATCGCGACGTACTCCATCTCGGGGGTGATCTCGCCCCGCTTCGCATAGTACATCTGGGTTGCCCGCGTCCCCGGTCTTGCGCAATACACGGGCCGGCGGGCGTACCCAGCCGGCAGCGCGATCCCGCTGGGGACAGCGCGCTGTTCCTTATCCAGGTTCGGGCGGCCATCCAACCACGGCTGCCGGATTGGTGCAAGTCCCTCGGCGAGATTCACCGTAGTTTCAGGATCCGTGTAAGGTCCTGATGTGTCATAGAGTGTAATCGAAGGATTCTCACACGGCCGGCCTTCCGCATCAAACGCCGGGGATTGCGCCACCTCGCGCATGCCTACGCGAACGGTCGAAGCCGACCCTTCGACGTAGATTTTCCTCGAGTTCGGAAACGGGGTTCGAAAGAGTGAATCTATCTCCGCACACTCCAACCGGCATCCTGTATCCGGTTTAACTGTCATATTCGTCCTCCGCCGGAACCCGTTTGTGCCGGGCCCCAGGACCATGTGTTAACGTCTCAGCTATTGGCCCGCGTTGGCTGCGCCCCCTCGAGAGCGCGCAATACACAAACAGGTATAGTACCATCCGTGAAAGGGCAAATGAAGTCTTTGTGCGGGGAGTCTCTGCGCGAACGGCTATGGGTTCCGCAGAAAACCGAGCACGCGCCGGTGCGCCCGCAATGCCGACAGCACACAATCGTTCAGGCCGACGCCGCGAAAGGCGTTCCCCGCGAAGGCGAGGCCCGGATGCCGCACTTCAGACGCCTCGATTTCATGCAGGATTTCGCCATGCCCGACCAGATACTGGGGAATTCCCCGCGGCCAACGGAATATCCGCACGTATTCGGGGTCACCGTCAATCCTCATGATGGGATGCAGCTCGCGATGGACGCACTCGAGCAGTTCAGCATCGCTCAGTTGGACCGCGTCAGAATCCGTATATCCCCCGAACATGGTCCGGAGAAGGGTGCTGCCGAAGGGAGACTGGTCGGGAAACATGCTCGATGTCCACAGGCATCCGAGAATCCGCAGTCCTTCCTGACGGGGTACGAGAAAACCGAAGCCATTTGTGTTTCCCCGCACCGCCGCATTCGGATACCCGGTGCATACCACGGCAATACCGGCGTACTGAATGGACTCCAGCGCGGTGCTCACGTCTGCATCCAGCTCACGGCAAAAATCCGCGGCCGCGTACGCCGGAGCCGCAACCACCACCGCCCGGGCCTTCAGAGAACGGCCTTTTTCCGTTTCGACGGCATAGTTTCCCTGGCCGGAGCGACGCACCCGTACGACGCGTTCTCCCGTGCACACCACGTCGCCGAGACTGCGCGCAACCTCGGCTGGAAGGCGGCCGATGCCTTCCTTGAAACTCGTAAGAGTGCCGGAAGGCCCCATCGGGCTGGCCGCCTTGTTCTGCCGTTTTCGCGCAATAAGCGCACGCGTAAGACCACCGTATTCGCGCTCCATGGCTGCCATGCGCGGGAAACAATGCTCGAGCGACAGCACCCGCGCATCGCCGCCGAACACGCCGCTGACCATCGGGCCGACCAGGGTATCCGCGGCCTCTTTGCCAATGCGGCGCGCCGCGAATTGCCAAATCGTCTCACCGGTATGGTCGCGTTTTCCAGGAACAAGCGGCTCGCCCATCAGACGCAAACGGCCCTTTACGGAAAGCATGGGGCTGAAAAAGAACTTCGGCGGACCCACGGCTTCGTTCAGACGGTTCTTTGTGAAGATGAACCGGTGTTTCGCAGATTCATTCGCCCGAAGGAGTGCCGAAGACAGCCCGAGTTCGGCAATCCAATCAAGTGTCGCAGGTTCGCGGTCTAGGAAGCCGTTGGGGCCCCAATCGCAGACATACCCATGCGCCGTTTCGGTACGAGTGGTTCCGCCAACCCCAGTGTCCGCCTCGAAGAGCGTGACGTTTTCGCGGCCGAGGTCCCTGGCGAGATGCCAGGCAGCGCACAACCCGGTGATTCCCCCGCCGACGACTACGGCCTGCTTCACATCATCCATCAGACGGTGCGCGAGAAGTGCGCGGCCTGCGCCTTCTTGCCTTTCAGATATGCATCAAACACCATGGCCACATTGCGGACGAACACCTGGCCCAACGGCAGGACGGTCAGACCCGCGCTATCCCAATCGACAAAACCCTCGACGCGGAATTGCTCGAGGGCGGCGCGCTCCTCGGCGAAATAGTCGTCAAAGACCACCCCGTACCGCTGTTGCAATTGGTGGAAATCCAGGAAGAAGTTGCACATCAGCTCGCGTATGGTCCATCTTCGAACCTCGTCGTCCTCCGTAAGTGCACACCCTCGCGCGGTGGCGAATTGGCCTTCCTCCAGGGCGGCGTAGTACCGCGAGAGTTTCTTCTCGTTCTGCGCATAGCCGCCGCCAACCTCCCCAATGCCCGAGATCCCGCAGGCGACCATGTCCGACGAGGGGACGACGGTGTAGCCCATAAAATTCCGGTGGAGGCGGCGTCCATCCATCGCATGAGTCAACTCGTCATGAGGGAGCGCGAAATGGTCCATCCCGATAGCGCGGTAGCCGGCTCCGGTGAACATGCGCCGGGCCGCGGCGAACAACGCATACTTTTCCGGCCCTGTCGGCATCTTGGAGGCGTCGAGTTTACGCTGATTGTGCATGGTGTCCGGCAAATAGGCACAACTGTACACGGCAAGACGGTCCGGCTGCATTTTGATAATCTTGGATACCGTCTTCGACCACGAGGCAAAGGTCTGGCCGGGCAACCCGTACACTAAATCCATATTGAGCCCTTCGAAACCCGCCTCGCGGCACAGCCGGACCATGGAACGCGTCTGCTCCTCGGTCTGATTGCGGCCAATCTCGCACTGAACCTGCTCATCGAGGTCCTGAACGCCCATGCTGATTCGATTGAACCCCACTTCCCTCAGGGCCGCGATCTGCTCGGACGTGGTGACGCGGGGATCGACCTCGAGAGCGATTTCCGCACCTCCTGGTATCTCGAACCGCTCCGCAATCGCTTTGAAAAGCCGCAATAACTGGCGCGCATTCAGGTACGTAGGCGTTCCGCCCCCCCAATGAATCTGCTTCAAGGGCCGCGTCGCCGCCAGGACGTCCGAGAGCATCTGCAACTCGATTTCGATGTGCTCAAGGTATTTGCCGGCCACTTCTTTCTTCTCTGTCGCGATGGAATTGCAGCCGCAAAAGGCGCAACGGTGTTCACAGAACGGGATGTGCACATAGAGCGACAAGGGTTCGCCCCCTCGAGAAGCCGCGCGTTCGAGGCAGGCGCGATAATCGGCGGCCGAAAAACGTTCCGACCATGCCGGGACCGTCGGATAGCTCGTGTAGCGCGGCCCCGGCCGGTCATACCGCACCAGCAGATCGCGGGTGACCTCCACGGAATTGTGACGTTGCTCGCTGTCCATACCCATGTCCATTGTACGTCTGAAACGGTTTCCTGTACGATTATACAAAGAATGGACAGCGATTGTGGAGCGCTTCGTTAACGGGGGATGAAATCCCCTTCTCCGCGGCCTGATCGCGGAAGCAGAGGAACAAGCCGTACTCACCGAGGCGCGAAGAAATCAGGTTTCGCTTTCTTCACGCAGCCGTGCGACTACGGTGAAGTCTTCGAGTGTGGTGGTGTCCTGATTCGTGTCGCGTCCCGCCGCGATGTCGCGCAACAGCCGGCGCATGATCTTACCGGAGCGGGTTTTGGGCAAGGCCTCGGTAAACCGGATTTGGTCCGGCTTGGCGAGGGCGCCAATCATCTTTCCAACGTGCTCGCGCAGCTTCTCCTTGTCGCCATTCTTCGGCACCGTACCCTCCGGTACAGACACAAATGCACAGATGGCCTGGCCCTTCACCTCATGCGGATAGCCCACCACCGCGGCTTCGACCACGAGGTCGTGGGATACCAGGGCCGACTCGATCTCCATGGTGCCGATTCGGTGGCCGGACACGTTGATCACATCATCGATACGGCCAATGATCATGAAATAGCCGTCTTCGTCCCGGTAGGCGCCGTCACCGGTAAAATACCAGCCCTGTTTTTCGAATTTCGACCAGTACACTTCCTTAAACCGTTCCTCATCCCCATACAGAGTCCGGAGCATTGAAGGCCAGGGGCGGGCGATGACCAGCAGGCCGCTGTGTCGTGCATCCACTTCTTCGCCCGACTCGTTGACGACCTTGGGTACGGTGCCGAAGAAGGGCAGTCCGGCTGAGCCTGGCTTCATGCTCATCGCCCCGGGCAGGGTCGTGAGCATAATCGCGCCAGTTTCGGTCTGCCACCACGTGTCGACAATGGGGCATCGCTCGCGGCCGATATTTTTGTAGTACCACATCCAGGCCTCGGGGTTGATAGGCTCGCCAACGGTTCCCAGAAGCCGCAGGCTGTTCAGATCGTACTTTGCGGGCCATCCTTCGCCCCATTTCGCAAAGGCCCGGATCGCGGTAGGCGCCGTGTAGAACACATTCACCTGGTACCGCTCGCATATCTGCCAGAAACGGTCCGGTGTGGGGAAGTTCGGGGCGCCCTCATACATGACGCTCGTGGCGCCGTTTGTCAAAATTCCGTAAATGGTGTAGCTGTGACCCGTGACCCAGCCAATATCGGCTGTGCACCAGTACGTATCTTCTTCGCGGAGATCAAAAACGTATTTCGAGGTCAGATACGTCCCCACCATGTAGCCGCCGGTCGTGTGAAGGATGCCTTTCGGCTTGCCTGTCGACCCTGAGGTGTAGAGAACATACAGGGGATGCTCCGCGTCAAGTTCCTCGGCAGGGCACACATCGGAGGCGTTTTCCATAACCTCGTGCCAGAACACGTCCCGGCCGTGAATGTCCTCCACGGGGGTCTCGGTCCGCCGCACGGTCACCACCTTCTCGACGGACGGGCACTTCAAGAGGGCCTCGTCGACGGCTTTCTTGAGCTCGACAACCCGGCCCCGGCGCCATCCGCCATCGGCCGTAATCACGGCTTTGGCCTGAGCGTCGTTGATGCGGTCGACCAGCGCGCTGGCCGAGAAGCCCGCGAAGACTATGGAATGAATGGCGCCAATGCGCGCACAGGCGAGCATGGAAATGGCCAGTTCCGGAATCATCGGCAGGTAGATCGCAACCCGGTCGCCTTTCTTGACGCCCAGGTTCTTGAGACCATTGGCGAATTTCGACACTTGCCGGTGCAACTCGCGATAGGTGTAGATCTTGCGCTCGCCGTAGGGCTCGCCTTCCCAGATAATGGCCGCCTTGTTCTTGCGCCACGTGGCGAGATGACGGTCCAGACAGTTGTACGAGATATTGGTCGTGCCGCCCTCGAACCACTTGTAGAACGGCGGCCTATCGTCGTTCAGAACGCGGTCCCATCGCTTGAACCAGTGCAGCTCCGAGGCCATGTCGGCCCAGAAGCTCTCCGGGTCGTCAATGGAGCGCCGATAAAGGTTCCGATACTCCCCGATGGACGCGAGCTGCGCCTTCTCAACAAACGACGTGTCGGGTTCGAAGAGCCGCTTTTCCTCGAGTACGTGATCGATGGCCGCTTCCATTACCCTGATTCCTCCCTGCATCTCCCACTTTTCTCGGGAATAACAGTGTGAAGCCCGGGAATATTCTGGAAATGCTTGATTCAGCCGCATTTCCGGAGGGTTGTATGGGCGTGAGGCGTGGGAGAATGGCTGCGCGGCAGTGTGACGATGCGTCAGGCGGGGTCAATCCTCAGGCGGGGTAGCAATGTAGATCTCGCCATCCCGAATCTCGACGGGGTAATGCTGTATCAAGTCGTTCGGGGGGGCGTCGCTGGCCGCGAGCGAGAACGGCCAAGCATGCCACGGACAATATACCGTGCCGTCCTCAACGAATCCCTCGTGGAGCGGCCCACCCTCGTGAGGACAGATGGCGCTCAGCGCAAAGACCTCTCCGTCAACGTTGAAGAGCGCGACAGGCTCCCCCACGCCGCATTCGAAACACTTGTGCGCTCCGGGCGGCAAATCATCGAGCGAACACACACGCACCCACCCCGGCATATCCCGCACCTCCATGCTGCCGCGCTTTGCGCCCCCTTGAGCAGTCTACGGGGTGCCCGCGCGAAGCGCAACTTCCATGAAGAACAGAGTTTGCCGGCTTTCCGGAAACAATCCCGCGTGCGGCGGTGTTATCTACCCGATGTGCCGGTTGGACCCGGCGCATGCGGTAGACAAGAACGAAAAAGGAGCCGAATCATGGCATTTCAACTACCGGAGCTTCCCTACTCATACGACGCGCT
>CAZFOG010000008.1:38730-40495 GCA_964520685.1 uncultured Nitrospiraceae bacterium
CGGATACATCGCAAAGGTCAACGCAGCGCTCGAGGGCGTCGCCTCCGCTGAAGGGAAATCCATTGAAGACGTTCTGCGCGACATCCGGAGCATCCCGGAAGCCAAGCGCCAGGCGGTGATCAACAACGGCGGGGGCCATGCCAATCACACCCTGTTCTGGCAGGTTATGGGCAAGGGCAAGGGCGGGGAACCGAAAAGCAATATTGCCAAGGCACTCACGTCCGAATTCGGCGATTTCGCGAAATTCAAAGACACGTTCTCCGACGTGGCGGCCAACCGGTTCGGGAGCGGATGGGCCTGGCTTGTCGTCAACGGGAAAGGAAAGCTCCAGGTGCTCAGCACCGCCAACCAGGACTCGCCCTACATGGCAGGCCATGTCCCCATTCTCGGGCTCGACGTCTGGGAACACGCCTACTACCTCAACTACCAGAACCGCCGCCCCGATTACATCGCCGCATGGTGGAACGTCGTCAACTGGGACAAAGTCGCCGAGCTCTACGACGCCGCGAAAGGGTGAGCGGCCGGCAGATAGACTCATGCCCCGGGAGGTATGCGCGCGGCTTCTACAGTCTATCATCAGGGCCGGCAGGCACACAATCAGCCGCGCGAGGTCTGGTGTGGTTATGAGGGGCGTTTGTCGGTAGTGGAGTAGGTGGATTTGAGCTGGCGGCTTCTGCCGGGCTCGAGGGGTTCTTGTTTGGGCAGGAGCTCGAGGTTTACGTGCCGGGCGGATTCGAGGGTGTTGTAGAAGTAAAGGAGCCCGCCGATCTGGTAGGAGACGAACTCATTGATGAGGGTGAGGTCTTCGTCGGGCAGGCGGTATGCCCAGCGGTATCCCTCGAAGGGTTCGAGGTATTGGCCCGCCACGGGCTCCTGTGGGGACGACGGCTGATGGAGCAACGCCCAGCTCCCGTCTTTCTCGAGCCAGATCTCGGGCAGAGAATTTGCACCCAGGGCGAACTCGGGATGGATCTTGATGTTGGGCTCGAGGGCGGCGTCGCTGCCGTTGGTCACGGTGAGAGTGACGGTAAACTCGGGCGAGGCGGGCCGCAATTCCATATCTCGCCGCACGATGAGCCCGTTTTCCAGGGTTGTCTCGAGGGTGAGCGCATAGAGGGTGCGGCTGAGTACCTCGTAGCTGTGAGCCACCGGACGCTCAAGGCCGCCGGGCGCATGGAACCAGTCTTGCAGGGTGCCGGGCCCGCGCCCGTAGGTGCGAAAGCCTTGAAGCAGCTCTTTGCCCAACTTCTTGTCCTGCCAGCGAATGATGGAACCCTCGAGCGAAGGCGCGACCCAGATGAGATAGTGCTCGTTTTCCAGAATGCGCAACTCCGAATCGATTCGACGGGGCGGCGTGGTCCCCCCCACTTGCTCCACCACAGCCTCGAACGGTTGACCATCGATCGTATGGGTCACCCCGTGTCCCTTGAGGATTTCCAGGTATTCTTCGAGAGTGGGACTCGGAGGCCGCCGCAGGGCGACTTCGTAGCGCGCATATTTGAGGTCGGGCGGGCATACAAGCGCAGCATATTGCACGGGAACATAGGCAAGGTCCAGCCGATGCTTGTAGGGCTCCGATTCCCCGACTGCCTCGAACGCCTTGCTGAAGATATCCTGCGCTTTCGTCACGACCTCGAAATCCATCCACGCGCCTGAATCGAAACACGTCATGGGGACATCGGCCGCCAGGGCAGCTCGCTCGATTAAGCTGAGGTATTGTGTGAGCCATGGCGCCGCAGGCCCGTAGTACAGGTCCAGGAACTCC
>CAZFOG010000009.1:0-2690 GCA_964520685.1 uncultured Nitrospiraceae bacterium
GTCTTTCGGACAGGATGTTTGTGAACCGTTTGATTCTGGCACCAGCCGCGAACACAGTCAAAAACTGGGGTTCGCCCAGATCGCCCGGTAACATGAGATTACACGACTCGAGTGCCGAGGCCATCGGGTGCGGATTCAATCAGCGAATCACCCATCTGGTGAGGCTGGAGACTACTCGGGGCTTCTGTGTCTCGAAATGGGAATGAGAAACACCTGATACTGGGACCCTGAACATGAGAATAGAAATGACCGGCGAGGGCGTCAGTCCCACAACAGATGGTTAGTCCCGGTTCTTGGAGTTATCGAGGCAGCGCACCATGACCCGTTCGGCTCACGCGTAGGCGATGAAGCAGGACCGAGCGGCGGTGGCGAATACCTCAACCCAACGCGCAAACACTTGCAGCTAAATATCTTACACGAAGCAAGCGGCAAGGACTTGAAGCCTGTGTCGATGGTACGACCGCACCATCCTATTGACAAACGAGAAGGGGTTTGATAAGTTCCGGACACGGGTCCGGACACGGGTGCGAATTCTGGTGTACCGCCCTGCGGAGATGTTTGCGGCCCGTGCAGGACCGTTCGATATCCGACCGGAAAGAATTGGGGGAACATGCAATGACCGGGCTTCTTATCATTACTGCCGTAGCGCACATGGCCATGTCCGCCACGCCCAGCTCCATCGAGATGGACGAGGCCGGCCGTTGGGCGGCCGCGATGTTCGAGGGAAAGGCGGAAGACGCGTCCCTCCGAGCCGGTGTTTTCGTGGTCGAGAACAACGACCCCGTTCAGATGAATGCCCGGGCGGGCCGTCCGTTGCGAATCGCGGACAAAGAGTACACCCACGGATTGTATTGCCACTCCGTGAGCCGAGTCGTTGTGTATCTTCCCCAGCCTGCAAAGCGGTTTGAGGCCATTGCGGGTGTGGATTCGAACGAGCAAACCAGCGGCAGGCGCGGCAGCGTCGTGTTTGGCGTCGAGGCAGGCGGCAAAGAGATCTGGCGGTCGGAGGTGATGCGGGAGGGAATGCCGGGTGTGCCGGTATCGGTCGACCTGGACGCTGCAACCGAATTCGTGCTCACGGTAGGAGACGCGGGCGACGGTATCGCGTGCGATCAGGCGGACTGGGCCGACGCCAGGGTGATTCTCGCAGACGGGTCTGAACTGTGGCTGGGCGAAATGGCGCAGTTGGGTCCGCAGCGTGCGCCGTACACTCCCCGGCCGTTCTTTTCATTCACCTATGGCGGCAAGCACTCCTCGGAATTCCTCGATTCATGGAGTTTGAAACGCAGTACTGAGCGGTTGGACGCCCGGCGGATGCAGCACACGCTCACGTATACCGCCCCCGATACAGGTCTGCTTGTTCGCTGTAACGCCGTCCAATACCTGGATTTCCCCACGGTGGAATGGACCCTGTACTTCAAAAACACCGGCGTGACCGACTCCCCCATTTTGAGCGACATCCAAGCCATCAACGCGCGGTTCGAGCGAAGCGCTTCCGAGGAGTACATCCTGCACCGCAATAGGGGCGACGATTGCACTGCCGACAGCTTTGAACCTATCGACGAGCCCCTTCCGGCCGGAACGGAGAAGCGCGTCGCAAATACCGGCGGGCGCCCCACCCAGATCGCATTCCCCTACTTCAACATCGCCGCGGGTAACGAAGGGATGATCTTTGTCCTTAGCTGGGCCGGTCAATGGGCAGCTCAGTTCACGCGCGACAATGCCAACGGCTTAAACCTTCGCGCGGGCCAGGAGCTGACGCATTTCAAACTCCTGCCCGGAGAAGAAGTGCGCACGCCCATGGTCGTTCTGCAGTTCTGGAAAGGCGAGCGGCTTCATGGGCAAAACGTGTGGCGCTCCTGGATGCTCGCCCACAACATGCCGCGACCGGGCGGGAAACTGCCGCCGGTTCCGCAGCTTGCCGCGTGCAGTTCGCACCAGTTCGGCGAGATGATAAACGCCAATACGGAAAACCAGATGTTCTTCATCGACAAGTACTTGGAACGAGGCATCAAACTCGATTACTGGTGGATGGATGCCGGCTGGTATTACAACAAGACCGGATGGCCCCACACCGGAACCTGGGAGGTCGATCTCGACCGCTTCCCGGGTGGCCTGCGGCCCATCAGCGACCATGCCCACGCGAAGGACGTCGACATCATCGTCTGGTTCGAGCCGGAACGCGTCGCGGCCGGTACCTGGCTCACCGAGAACCATCCCGAGTGGGTTCATGGGGGCCAAAACGGCGGCCTCCTGGATTTAGGCAACAAGGAAGCCTGGACATGGCTCGTGAACCACGTCGACACCCTACTTACCGAACAGGGCATAGACCTGTACCGGCAGGACTTCAATATTGACCCGCTGCCTTTCTGGCGGGCCAACGACGCGGAAGACCGGCAGGGGATTACCGAAATCCGCCATGTTGAAGGGTATCTGGCCTATTGGGACGAACTTATCCAGCGCCATCCCGGCATGCTGATCGACTCGTGCGCCAGCGGCGGGCGCCGCAATGATCTTGAGACGCTTCGGCGGGCCGTTCCATTGTTGCGGAGCGACTACATCATGGAACCCATTGGAAATCAGTGTCACACCTACACGCTGGCATCCTGGTTCCCGTTCTACGGCACCGGCACCTCGAAGACCGATACCTATCTGGTCCGCAGCACCCTGTGCCCCCATTTCACCGCCTG
>CAZFOG010000009.1:2790-38452 GCA_964520685.1 uncultured Nitrospiraceae bacterium
CGAAGACCGATACCTATCTGGTCCGCAGCACCCTGTGCCCCCATTTCACCGCCTGTTGGGATCAGCGAGAGGCCGGGTTGGACTGGGCGAATCTGAAGCGCATCATGGACCAATGGAAGTCCTTCGCCCCCAACTTCCTCGGCGATTTCTATCCGTTGACGCCGTATTCGCTCAAAGATACAGACTGGATAGCCTGGCAGTTCCACCGGGCCGATGCCGGGAAAGGCATGGTCCAGGCATTCCGGCGTTCGAACAGCGTCTTTGTGACGGCACGGTTGCCGCTGTTCGCACTCGAGTCCGATGCCCGGTATACCGTGACCAATATCGACGAACCGGAGACCAGAATGGAGTTTTCGGGAAATGAACTGATGAGCGACGGGCTGCCCGTGACAATGAACGGCAAGCCCGCGGCCGTTATCTATCTGTACGAGAAGCTGTAGGAGCCGATTCGTCATCATGCCCAACGCCCCAGACAAGCGAGTCGCCGTAATCGACACCGGTTACGACTCCTACGACCAGGAGAGCGACATCCTCGGACGGTCCGGGCACTGGCTGGACGTGTTTCCCGGCGGCAAGCTTGACGCCGCGGGCAAGGTGGCATTCGCGCGCGGCGCAGCGGGGCTCTTCGTGCGCTGGACAACCATAGACGGCGCCTTTCTGGACGCGGTATCCACGCTGCGGGCCATTGTGCGTTGTGGCGTGGGATACGACAACGTCGACCTCGCGGCCGCATCGGAACGCGGCATCCCCGTATGCAATGTCCAGGGATATGCAAATCATTCGGTCTCGGACCATGCGCTGGCTTTGATCTTGGCGTGCATTCGCGGCCTCCGTCAGGGAATGGAGCAGGTGCGGCCGCGTTACAACATCCCCGCCCACGCACACATGCCCGAGCTGCATGAACTCACGCTCGGTATCGTCGGGCTGGGACGTATCGGCGGAACGCTGTGCACCAAAGCCCGGGGGCTCTTCAACCGGGTCGTCGCATGTGACCCCTACATCCCGGCGGAGCGGTTTACGGACCTCGGGGCGGAAGCCTGCTCCTTTGACGAGTTACTGCATGTTAGCGACGTACTCAGCCTCCACTGTAATCTGACCGATGAAACGCGGCACATGCTGGATGCGCCCGCCTTCGAAAGAATGCGGCCCCATGCCATCGTGATCAATACGGCGCGCGGTCCGGTGGTCGATGAAGTCGCCCTCACGGCCGCTCTCGAGTCCGGTAAGGTCTTCGCCGCGGGGCTCGATGTTTTCGCGGACGAGCCCCCCAAGTCGAACCGGGACGCCCTGTTGTCTCATCCTCGAATCGTGGCAACGGGACATTACGCGTGGTACAGCCAGCGCGCCAGCCGTGAACTGCAGCGGCGCGCGGCTCTCAATATGGATGCCATGTTGCGCGGCGAATTTCCCCCGGATTGCCTCAATCAAGACGCCCTGACGGGGAAGACACCGTGAGCGTGGAAGGAACCCATGGGCTGCACTGTAAATGACATAGCGCGCGCGGCCGGAGTAAGCCGTTCGACCGTTCTGCGCGCCCTATCGGGGAAACCGGACATCTCCGGCGCGACCCGCGACCGGATCCGCGCCTTGGCCGCGGAAATGCGGTACCGGCCCAACTACATCGCCCGCAGCTTGACCCACGGCAAAACAAACCTGGTTGGTGTTATCGCAAAGCCCAGCATTTACTACGCCTCACATTCCGTGATCGAAGCTGTGGAACGGGGCCTGCGAAACGGCGGTTATTCGACTCTGCTATTCATCTCAGGCAGCGAAAGCGGGACCGATGAATCGGTCGTCGAGCAACTGATGAAGAATCGCGTAGACGGCGTCATCGCCGTTCCCGGCTCGATGACACCCCCTGCGACGTATCACGAGCTGGTCGAAGCCGGTGTGCAACTGGTCATTCTGGACGGGCTCATCGACGATCTGGCCGCGCCTCAGATAACCGGCGACAACTACAAGTCGGGCCGGCTCGGCGCAGAACACTTGATCGCCCTCGGCCACCAGAGAACGGCTTACCTGGGCATTCCCAAGATATCCAACGTGGGCCGCGAACGCGCCCGGGGCGTGCGCGAGGCGTTTGCGCATGCCGGTGTCCCCCTCGACGAAACGCTAGTCAGGGAAGTCGGCTTCAACGAAATGGCGGCCGAGGAATGCACGGCTGAGCTGCTTGCGCTGCCGGAACGGCCATCGGCCCTTCTGACGCGCCACGACATCATCGCGCGCGGCGCCATGCGCGCCATTTACGCTGCAGGGCTGCGAATCCCCGAGGACATCTCGATCGTCGGAAACGGCGACATACTGGGCAGTGACATGTTCCAGGTGCCGCTGACTACCGTGCGGTTTCCTGCCCGGCAAATGGCGGACTTCTGCGTACAAACGCTGCTCGAGATGTTGGCTGGAGACAATATCGAGCCGAAAACCACGGTTTTCGACGTTGAACTGGTGGTTCGCTCGTCCACAGCGCCGCCTCGAGCCCTGCGTGCGCAATAATCATCGAGTGAACTTGAAACGAGGGTTGCGACATGAGTTGTTTGGGGAAACTTTCGGACAAGAAGGCGTTGGTGACGGGGTCCGGCACGGGGATCGGGCGCGAGATTGCGCTCGAATTCGCTCGCCAGGGTGCGGATGTGGTGCTCCACTATGCCCACAGCGATGAAGGCGCCAGAAGCGCAATCGAGGAAATCCGCGCGATGGGCCGGAACGCGACCGCATTTCGCGCCAACTTCGACGACGTCGGCGAAGTGGTCGCGCTGGCCGAGTCGGCACTTGAGTTCCTCGGTGGCGTGGATTGCCTGGTCAACAATGCAGGCATTACGTTCAATAAGCCTTTCTTGAAGGTCACTCAAGAACAATTCGACCGCATGTATCACGTGAACATCCGCGCGCAGTTTTTTCTCACCCAGCGAATCGTAGCCGAGATGGAACGCTCCGGCGGGGGCGCCATCTGCAATATCACGTCCATTCACGGGGTTCAAGGCGCTCCCGAGCATTCGGTGTACGCGGGCACGAAAGGGGCAATCGTGTCCTACACGCGGGCCCTGGCCGTGGAACTGGCCCACAAGGGAGTCCGCGTTAACGCAATCGCGCCGGGCTGGGTAACCGTCGAGAACTACTACAATGTGCTCCCCGGGTTCAGCGAAGAAGGCGCCAGGAGGGATGCCGCGCAGAAGATCCCATTGGGCAGGGCGGGCGCCCCGCTGGATATCGCAAAGCTTGCGGCATTTCTATGCTCCGATGATGCGGGCTACATCGTGGGACAGACCATCGTGGCCGACGGGGGAACAACCTCACTCATGTCGTTGATCTCTGATTTTCGAAACGAGTCCTCTGCCCGGTTTGGTAAAGGCTATCTTCCGGGCGTATGACAGGTACTTTCGACGCATCAAGGGCGGCTCGCCACTTGGTGTGCAAGGCAATTCAGGAGGGAATTCGATGAGCCGAAGTGAACAAAACGCCATCGGCGCCAAGCGGTCTACCCTGTACGCATTCGGCGTGGCCTTTGTGGCTTCGGTGGGCGGGTTTCTGTTCGGATATGACCTCGCCATCGTAGGCGCTGCAAATCTTTATCTCAGGGAGGTATTCGAACTCTCTCCGGCGGCTTTCGGTTTTGCGACTGGAAGCGCGACGCTGGGCTGTATCATCGGTCCATTCCTGGGTGCGTGGATGTGTGACGCCCTCGGCCGCAACCGAACCATGATCGCCGCATGCGCACTCTTGGGGATATCCGCGTTGTTCACGGCGCTGCCCCGGGATATCTTCACGTTCAACGTATTCCGGATTGTCGGTGGAGTGGGAGTCGGCCTGTGCTCCGTGGCGTCCCCGATGTATATTTCCGAAGTGTCGCCGCCTCGCATGCGGGGGAAACTGGGCACGATGTATCAGCTGGCGATTGTTGTGGGCAGCATTGCGGCGCCTTTCGTGTCGTATATCATCGTCAACCTGGCATCTCGTGAGACGTGCTGGCGCTGGATGTTTGCTTCCGAACTCCTGCCGGTGGCGGTGTTTCTGGTACTCCTGCTATTCCTCCCCCAGAGCCCGCGATGGCTGGCGGGCCGCAACCGTACCAGCGAAGCCCTCGCCGTCCTCGCGAGCGTGGACGGTCCCGATTTCGCGCGCGAGGAGATGGTACAGATTCAGGCGTCGCTCGAGGAAGAGTCCGGCACGTTTTCCGAACTCTTTGCGCCGGGCATGCGCTACGCCTTCCTGATCGGCCTGCTGCTCGCATTTTTCAATAACTGGTCCGGTTGGAGCGTAATGGGCGGCTATATCCCGATGCTGATTGAGGCATCCGGGCTCGAGGACAGGGCGCAGGGGCTTCTGCAATTCGCCGTGGCCTACGGATTTATGGGCGCCGTGACGCTGTTCGCCTGCCTGGTGGTGGACCGCGTGGGCCGGCGCCCCCTGTGGCTCGCGGGCTCGGCCATGATGTGCGTCATCACCGCCATAACGGGCGCCGTGTTCCATTACCAGTTGAGCGGCGGCCTGGTTCTCATGGTCATCATTCTCTGCACGATCCCGCATGGACTGGCCCTCGGTCCGCTGCCCTGGCTCATGATGTCCGAGATTTTCCCGACACGGCTCCGCGCCCGGGCCGTTTCGCTTACCACGGCGTTTCTCTGGCTCACCATCTACAGCGGTGCCCAGTTGTTTCCCATAATCTCAGACTATTCCGAAAAAAGAATCGGATCCATCGGGGGCACATTTTGGCTGCTCTCGGCAATTTGCGTGTTCGCGTTTCTGTTCGGTCTATTCATGCTGCCGGAAACCAAAGGCAGAACTCTCGAGGAGATCGCGGCTTCTTGGAAGAAACGTTGATTCGTAAGAAATCGTGGTGCGACAGACAGGGAGGCTCCGTTTCATGCAAAACCGCAGGGAATTTATGAACCGGTTGGCAAAACAGACGGTCGCAACAGCGCTTGCGGGGATTGCGGCTGCGTCAAGGCCGGCCGAAACAGGTCCCCCTGCCGCATCGGGGGCAAAAACCCGGCTCCTCGCGGTTTTGAAGGCCGTTGACAAACCTGTCGAAGCCGTGGCCACACCCGATGGGTCAACGGTTCTCATGCTGCCGTACGGGGGCCGTGTGCTCGGCCTGTTTTCGCCCGGCAGCGAAGAGAATTTCTACTGGACCCATCCCGCCCTCGAGTCGCCCGAATCGGCGCGGGCATTTTACGCCAGCAAGGATTGGCACAACTCCGGCGGCGACCGCACCTGGCTTGCGCCCGAAGTGGACATCTTCCTCCCCAATTACCCGGACACTGCGAGATACTGGCAGCCGCGGGAACTGGACCCGGGCAAGTATCAAGTCGTTAAAGACAAACACGGATTCGAACTCGTCAACCGGCTCTCGCTGAAACTCTCCCGGTCGGGCGAGGAAGTCGATTTACTGATGGCGAAGTCCGTGGGACCAGCCGCCAACCCGCTCCGATACGAGCGCGAGCTGGACCTCTCGGGCGTGGAGTACGCCGGATACACCCAGTATACGCGCCTCGAACTCGTGGACGGCTCGGCTGCCAACAAGCCCCCCATCGGCTTGTGGAATCTGGTGCAGATGCCCCACGGCGGTGACCTGCTCATCCCAACCTTCTATAAGACGCGACCGACAATCTGGTTCGGCGAGGTCTCGCCGCAAGACCTGATCGTGAAAGACCATCTTATCCGTTACAAAATGCGGGCCCAGGGCGAACACAAACTGGGGGTGCGCGCAGTCGCCACGACAGGGCGCGTGGGATACCTCTCAGGCGGCGGCGATTCCTGCTCGCTGATTGTGCGCAATTTCACGGTGAATCCTTCGGGCGAGTACGTCGATGCCCCCTGGAAAGAGCCCGGTGATCTTGGCTATTCCACGCAGGCCTGCAACGTAAACTCGGCGCTTGGCGCGTTCAGCGAACTCGAGTACCACATTCCCGCGATCGGCGGAAAGAGCGGCCGAGACCGGTGCGACGACACCGCCCAGGTGTGGGCGTTTCGAGGGCCCGAAAAGAAGGTGCGTGCGGCCGCGCGCTGTCTGCTGTCCCCGGATATTTGACGGGGTGGCTGGACTGAAGAGGCATAACTCCGATGAACGACAACAGGAAGCTGACGGCAGTCACATTCGGTGAGCTGATGTTACGTCTCGACCCGCCGGGCCTGGACCGATTGACACAGGCGGAAAACTTCAGGGCCCGGTACACGGGCGCGGAGGCGAATGTGGCGGTCTCCCTCGCAGGCTTTGGCGTCGACGCATACGCCGTGTCCAAAGTACCCGCACATGAAATCGGGCAGGCCTGCATCAATTACCTGCGGCGGTTCGGAGTGAATACTGACTTCATTGTCCGAGGGGGGGACCGTCTCGGCGTACTGTATGTCGAGACCGGCTATTCGCAGCGCCCTTCCAACGTGGTATACGATCGCGCCCACAGCAGCATCCGGGAGCTTCGTCCCGGCGAGCTGGACTGGACCCGCATACTCACCGGCAAGGACTGGTTCCATTTCTCGGGAACTGCTCCCGCCCTCGGGGAAAACGTGGCAGCGGTCTTGGAGGAGGCCCTCGAAGCGGCGCACAAACTGGGCGTTACCACAAGCTGCGACTGCAATTATCGAAGCAAGCTATGGACCCCCGAAGAAGCAGGCCGCGTCTTGTCCCGCTTGCTGAACCGCGTCAACGTGTTCGTTGGCGGCGCTGAAGACGCGGAAAGACTGTTCGGCATCCGTCCGCCTGCGAATATTCAGATGCAGGAAGCGGCGTGCGCGGAGTTCGCGGCAGGGCGCCTTCGGGAGAGGTTCGGGTTCACGTGGGTGGCGATGACGTTGCGCACAGGCGCTTCGGCATCGGTCAATCGCTATGGGGGACTGGTGTGCTGCGCGGAAGGATGCGTCTCGAGCAGGTCATACGATATCGAGATCGTGGACCGTGTGGGCGCCGGCGATGCATTCACGGCGGGGATGATATTTCAAATACTCATGGGGGCCGATGCGGCGCGTGTAGTCGAGTTTGCCGCGGCAGCAGCGTGCCTCAAACATACCATTCCGGGCGACTTCAACCTCGTTTCGGTGGAGGAAGTCAACGAACTGCTGCGCGGCGGCGAGGCCGGCCGCGTACGGCGCTAAAAGGCACGGATTCATATGGATAAGGAAGCGATACTCCAACGCATCAACGACGAGTGGCTCGTTCTGATCCTTCGAGGCGACACGGCGCAGCAGACCGAGGACACGTTTGAAGCCCTTATTGACGGCGGCGCGACCCTCCTCGAGGTGCCTTTTACCACGCCGGGGGCGTGTGATGTAATCCGCCGACTGCGCGAGCGGCACGGGTCTCGGATCGTCGTATCGGCCGGAACGGTCACCACGCGCGACCAGGCGCGTGCAGCCATCGAAAGCGGCGCAGAGGGTATTGTGTCGCCCAACTTCTACCCGCCCGTAGTCGAAGCGGCAGTCGACGCGGGCGTCGTCTCCGCGCCGGGCTGTTTTACGCCCAGCGAGATCGCCGATGTAATGCGCATGGGCGCGGACGTGATCAAGCTGTTTCCCTGCGACATGGTCGGGCCGCGATTCGTCTACTTCATGCAAGGGCCCTTCCCCGGAATCCGGATCATGCCCGCGGGCAGTATCACCCTGAGCAACATGAAATCGTACCTCGCGGTCGGCGCCTTTGCCGGTGTCGCAGGCGTCACGACGGAAATGGAACTCGATTCAGCTGTCAGAGACGGGAACTTTGCTGAAATCACCGGCTGCGCGCGCCGGTGGGTGGCAGCGGTGCGTACCATGAAAGCAGAAGGGAGAACGGCATGAGCGGCCCTTCCACGGATGATTTTCGCCTCCTGCCTGTTTCTGAAATGGAGGAGCGTATCGAGGAATTTGAGAATCGCATTACTGCGGCCCAGCTCGTTCAACCGCCCGCCAAAGAGCGCGTGAAACAGGCCCTTCGCGGCAATGGCGACGGACACTGTCCCGTGCGCATCAAGCGCCTTTCCCTCGACGTGATTCTCAAATACGGTCGTGATCTGGCCGATCTCTTCCGTCAGTACCCTGATGATGTCATTGCGGTCATCCCGTATGACATCACGATTGGATATCAGCCTCCTGACAAGACCCCGCGCGTGAATGTAGTCGAGGCCATGATGCGCGAGATGCAGTGGTGGGACGAGTGGGGAACGCTATGGGGCCATGCATTTGGCGGGGTGGGCGCCACTCCTCTGGACTGCCCCATTAAGGGCTGGTCCACGCTGGATGACTATATCGAGAACAGAATCCCGGATCCCAGCGCTCCAGGCCGCCTGAGTGCCGCCGCGGAGTCGCTCGCCCTCTATAAAAAGACGAAGTACTGCTATGGAATCATTCACCTGGCCTTGTTCGAGCGGCTTCACGCCCTGCGAGGTATGGAGAACGTTTTCGTTGATTTCCTGACCCACGCGAACGAAGTAGAACGGCTCCTGGAACATCTCGAAGATTACCTCCTCGAACTGGTGCGCCAATGGGGAGCGTTCGGCGCCGATGCGGTATTCTTCACCGACGATTGGGGCTCTCAGAGCGGCTTGATGGTAGCCCCCGACCTTTGGCGCCGGTTGTTCAAGCCTCATTATGCGCGCATATTCTCGTGCGTCCACAGCCTCGGCATGGACGTATTCTTTCACAGCTGCGGTAACGTGACCGCGATCGTGGGCGACTTGATTGACGTCGGACTCGATGTCCTCGATCCCGTGCAACCGGGAGCAATGAATATCGAGCAACTTGCGCGGGAATTCGGAGGCAACCTGGCCTTCAGCGGCGCTGTCGACGTTCAGGAACTGCTGGTTCACGGGTCTCCCCAGCAGGTCAAGGACGAGGTACGGAGAATTGTCGATACACTCGGCACACCTTTTGGCGATGCCCTTGTGCTTGGTCCCGCGAACGTGATGACCCCCGACATCCCCTTCGCCAATCTCGAAGCGTTGTTCGCGGCAGCTCACGGACTGGCCTGACGATAAGGATGAGAAACACGATGTTGGTATCCGCATCTGAACTGAAGAGTCTGGCAAGCGCGATCTTTCAAAGCCGTGGGCTTTCAGCTCGCGACAGCGGGATTATGGCCGATTCAGTCGTTCATGCCAATCTGCGCGGCGTCGATTCACACGGGGTCATGCGCGTGCCGCATTACATCGGCCGGGTCGCGATGGGCTCCATCAACCCGCGCCCCACGGCCAAGAGCGAGCGGACAGGGCCTGCGACAGCCACCATAGACGGCGACCACGGTTTCGGGCAAGTCACAAACTGGGACGCAATGGGACTTGCCATCGAAATTGCCCGTGAATCGGGTGTCGGCTTCGTGGGAATCAGCCATAGCAACCATTGCGGGGCGCTTTCATTCTTCACCCAGCGTGCCATCGAGGCGGATTGTATCGGCATGGCATTCACGCAAACCGACAAGGGAGTTGTCCCGTTCGGGGGCCGTCTTCCCTTCTGCGGCACCAATCCCCTCTGCTTTGGCATTCCAGCGGCATCCGGACCTCCTGTCGTTCTGGATATGGCCACCAGCACCGTGGCGGGCGGGCACATCTACAAGGCGCGAATGGAAAATACCCCCATCCCCCCGACATGGGCCTTGGATACGGAGGGCAAGCCAACCACCGATCCCCACAAAGCGGCGTTCTGGACACCCGCGGCAGGGGCAAAGGGATACGGGTTGGGAGTCATTATCGACATCCTGACCGGGATCCTGTCGGGCGGCGCTTATGGGCCGCACATCCCCATCATGTATGGAGATCTGGACAAGAGACGGAACCTGTGCCACCTGATTGGCGCTTTGGATTACCGGCGCTTCGCGGGCGGAGACGCTTTCCGCGACCATGTCGCGGCCATGGTGACCGACTTGCACGCAATGCCTGCCGCCGAGGGCTTCGAACGGGTCATGGCCCCCGGAGAACCGGAATATCTGCGCTGCCTTGAACGCTCGAAGAACGGAATCCCGGTGGATGAGCACCTGTGGGAAGAACTGACTGCATTGTTGCCCCAACGCGCCGGTTGCGAACACGCTGAACCACGGCGCACGAAGGAGAGCGATTCGTGAAACGCGTCATTGTAACGGACTATGGATTCCCGAACGTGGATCTCGAGCGCGCAATCATCGAGTCTGCCGGTTTCGCATTCGAGACCGTCCGGCCGAACTGCACGACCGAGGACGACATCATCCGCACCTGCGGGCACGCCGATGCCTTGCTTGTGCAGTGGGCGCCAGTCTCTCGCAGGGTGCTCGAGGCACTGCCAAACGTCCGGTGCATCGTGCGGTATGGGGTCGGCGTAAACAACTTTGATCTGGACGCCGCGCGCGACCTCGGGGTAGTCGCCGCAAACGTGCCCGATTTCTGCATCGAGGAAGTTGCGAACCATGCTCTGGCCATGGTCCTTTCGCTGTGCCGGCGCATCCCCCAGGATCATCACCAGATTATCGAGGGCGGCTGGGGCGTTAACCCGTTTCGACCCATCTACGCGCTGACCGAGCTGACCCTGGGCCTTGTGAGTTTTGGCAAAATCGCGCGTAATCTTGCCCGTAAAGCGGCGGCTCTGGGATTCTCCACAATAGCCTACGATCCGCTTGCCCACGATGCGGTTTTTGCCGAGTACCAGACCCGGCGCGTCGAGTTTGGCGAATTGCTCGAGCAATCCGACGTCGTTTCCCTGCATTGCCCCCTCCTTCCCGAGACAACTCGCCTCATGAATCGCGAGGCTTTTGCCCGAATGAAGCCGGGAGCTATTCTCATCAATACCTCGCGCGGGCCCGTGGTTCACGAAGAGGCCCTGGTTGAAGCGCTGCAGCGGGGCGCTCTGGGCGGGGCCGGGCTTGACGTATTTGAAGAGGAGCCCCTCCCCTCGGGCAGTCCGCTGCGCACATTTTCGAACGTCATTCTCACGAGCCATGCGGCGTCGGTATCGGAAAAGGCGGTCGAGCTGCTTCAGCGTAAGGCCGCCGAAGCCGCGCGGGACTTTCTCCAGGGGAAAGTCCCCGTGTCGCGGCTCGTGTGAGGGGTGCAGCAACAAGGAGCCTGTCGAATGCAGACGACTGACTTCGAGACAGCCGCTCCGCAACCGGAGAAAGGACGGATAGGCGTGCTTACAGCGGAAATCAGCCATGCGCGGGTGCCGGAAGGCGGGGTTACCTTCTGGTGGCTTGCCCAAGCGGGGTTTGTATTTAAAACGCCAACCGGCACGGTTGTGTACCTGGACCCCTACCTCTCCGACTCGGTCGAAAAGGCGTTCGGGTTCAAGCGCCTCTCACTTTCCCCCATCGCCATGGAGGATGTCCGCACGGATTGGGTGGTAAACTCCCATGAGCATCTTGACCATCTCGACACCGGCGCGTTGCCGGTGATCGCACGCAACAACCCGGCATGCCGGTTCGCCGGTTCGCATGCGTGCATCCCCGAATACCGGAAGCTCGGAATTCCGGAAGCCCGGTTTATGCTGTTTGAACCCGGCCTCCGCTATTCACTCGACGGTTTGGATGTCGTTACGGCGCGGTCCGACCACGGCGAACTCTCGCCGACCGCCCTCTCGCTGCTCTTCGATTTTGGAAACGTCCGGGTATTGTTCACGGGCGACACGAGCTTCAATATCCCGCTGATGCAGCCGCTCATAGACCTCGAGCCCGATATCCTGATTCCCTGTATCAACGGGCGTTTTGGTAATCTCGACGCGGAAGAGGCCGCCGAACTCACGGCTATCGTGTCACCCCGTGTTGCGGTGCCATGCCATTTCTGGATGTTCAAGGAACACAACGGGGATCCCGAGGCCTTTGTGCAGGCGTGCGCGCGGAAATGTCCCGCCGTGCACGTGTGCCTGCTGACTCCGGGCGAAGGAGTGGCCTGCTCGGAACACGCCATCAATGTGGTCTCATCGAAACCATAGAAAGGAAACGTATGGCCAGAAGAATCCGCTTTGTTGAAGCGCTGCGTGAAGGCATGCGGCAGGAAATGGAACGCGACGCGTCGGTCTTTGTCATGGGCGAGGGCGTGGGGCCTCACGGAAGCTGTTTCAAACAAACCGAAGGGTTTACCGCGCAGTTTGGCGAGGACCGTTCACGCGACACGCCGATCTCGGAGCTGGCGATCGCCGGTGCCGCCGCGGGCGCGGCCCTGCTGGGTATGCGCCCCATCGCCGATCTCATGTGGATCGATTTCTCGATGCTGGCCATGGATCAGATCTGCAACCAGGCGGCCAAGCTCGAATATATCTCGAACGGCCAGGTCAAGGTCCCGGTTGTATACCGCATGACGACCGGCAAGTCGAAATCCAATGCCGCCCATCATTCCGGGTCATTCTATTCGTGGTTCGTCAATACACCGGGACTCAAGGTTGCCCTCCCGAGCACGCCCTACGACGCGAAAGGCCTCATTATCTCGGCCATTCGCGACGATGGACCGGTCATCTACCTCGAGCACAAACTCCTGCTGAACGTTCGCGGTGAAGTGCCCGAAGAGCCGTACGAGATCCCGCTCGGCGCCGCAGACGTCAAGCGCGAGGGTACCGACCTTACGCTCGTGGCCACGGGCGCCATGGTGGGCTTCAGCCTCGCCGCCGCTGAGAACATGGCGAAGGGCGGGGTCTCCGTCGAGGTGATTGACCCGCGGACGCTGATGCCCTATGACGGCGAGACAATCCTGGCATCGGTCCGCAAGACTGGCCGTCTCCTGATCGTCGATGAAGGGTTCCGGTTTTGCGGGTTTGCCTCCGAGGTGATTGCATTTGTGGTTGAGAACGCCATGGATGCCCTGCGGCAGCCGCCGCGGCAACTTACAACGCTACACACCACCATACCCTTCAGCCCCCCGATGGAAGACTATGTCTTCCCGAATCCAAATCGTATCGCAGACGAGATCCGGGCCATGCTGGACATGCCGGCCCAGGGAGAGTGATTCAATGGACAACAACACGCAACGCCAGTTACTCGAAACGATGGTGCGCATTCGCAAAGCCGAGTTGCAACTCGCCATCATGTACAAGAACGGCAAAGTTCCCTGCGCCGCTCATCTCTACGAGGGCGAAGAAGCCATTGCCGCAGGTGTGTGCGCCAACCTCCGCATTGACGACTGCATCACGAGTACGCACCGCGGTCATGGGCACTGCCTTGCCAAAGGCCTGCCGATGAAGGAGATGATTGCCGAAGTGTGCGCCAAAGCAACGGGATGCTGCGGCGGCAAGGGCGGTACCATGCACCTTTTCAAGCCCGAAATAGGCGTGATGGGAACCATCGGTATAGTAGGCGGCGGGATTCCCCTGGCGACGGGGCTGGGCCTTGCCATGCAAATGGAAAAGACGGACCGGGTCGCGGTGAGTTTTTTCGGTGACGGCGCTTCAAACAATGGCGCCTTTCACGAAAGCCTGAACTTGGCTGCCCTGTGGAAGCTCCCGGTCATTTACGTGTGCGAAAACAACCTGTACGCCACCTCTGTGGCGGTGTGGCGGTCCACAGCGGTTCCGGATATCGGCGTCCGGGGCAGCGCGTACAGGATCCCCGGGCTCACCGTGGATGGAAACCGCGTCGACGAAGTCTATGCGGCTGCGGCCGAGGCCGTATCGCGAGCACGCGCCGGCCACGGTCCGACACTGCTCGAATGCAAGACCTATCGGATCCGCGGCCATTTCGAAGGCGATGACTCGTTGTACCGGACCAAAGAGGAAGTTGCAGAGGCCCGCCAACGCGACCCGATCGACTATTGGAAAGAGAAGCTGGTGGCAGAAGGCGTGCTCACCGAAGATGCCTTTGCCCTCATCGAGCAGGAAGCGGAGGCCGAAGTGGCTGAAGCGGCTGCTTTTGCGGATGCAAGCCCCTTCCCCGCTCCGGAAGAGGCGCTCGTGCTGACAGCCAGAGCATAAAGGAGAATAAACATGACCTACGTTGTTGTAATGCCCCGCCTGGGACAAACCATGGAAGCGGGCGAGATTGTGGAATGGATGAAGAACGAGGGCGACCCCGTCGAGAAGGGTGAGGTGCTGGTGACCATCCAGTCGGACAAGGCGACACTCGAAGTGGAAGCGGATTATTCCGGCGTCCTGGCGAAGATTCTGGCCACGCCGGACGATGGTGAAATCCCTTGTTTAGAGCCCATCGCCATTATCGCGTCGCCGGATGAAGTCGGTGATGTCGAGAACATGTTGTCCAAGTTTCGTCCAAACCTGGGAGAGTGAACGATGCAGGCGGACTTGAGCGGGAAAGTGGCCGTTGTGACGGGCGCCGCGCAGGGGATTGGGCGCGCGATTGCAGAGTCCCTCGCGGAAAACGGGGCCCTGGTCACCGTCTCGGATATTCAGGTCGAGAAGGGACGCGCAACGGCCGCGGAGATGGGCCGGGATGTTGCTTTCCACCCCTGCGACGTCTCGGATCCCGTTCAGGTCCGCGAGCTGCTCGATGCCGTTGTGTCGCATCATGGACGGCTCGACATCGCGGTCAACAATGCAGGCATCAACACCAGCCGGCCCGAGGAACGCGTGACGGTAGACCAATACCCCGAGGAAATCTGGCACCGCATCATGAATGTCGACCTCAACGGCACGTTCTACTGCTGCAAGACGGAAGCCGCGCAGATGGTGCGCCAGCAATCGGGCGTGATTGTCAATATCGCATCCATCGCGGGCGTGGTTCCGTTGCGCCTCCAGGTCGGGTTTGTTGCCGCGAAAGCCGGCGTTATCCGAATGACCGAAGCGATGGCGTGCGAGCTGGGGCCCCTAGGGATTCGCGTGAACTGCGTATCCCCTGGCTCGACTCTCGTTCAAGGCACGCGCCAGCTCTTTTACAACAACAAGGAAGTGGCGGACCGCCTGGTGTCGTTTATCCCGCAACGGCGGCCCGGCGAGACGAACGAAATCGCCGCGGCCGTCCTGTTCCTCGTCTCCGAAGCCGGTTCGTATGTAAACGGGCACAATCTCATCGTTGACGGCGGCTGGACCTGCGGCTTTTCCCGTGATTTTTGAAGAGACAGACCGAGCGCGGGGCGGCCGTAATGGAGCCGCACCGTCAACCGCTATCGTCGAACACATTCAATGCCGCAACGAAGTGCTCACGGCGCTCCGCGTCACTCCTCCTCCCCAGTCTCGACGACGAAGCAGAATACATCCTGTCGACGGCGGAATGGCCCCTCCTCGAGCCCCCCGTCTCCCGTGATGAAGCCGCCCCATCCGGCGGAGCCGGTTCCCCACTGCGCAACGCGAACCGCCTCAACGGCGGCATCCCTTGGATCCCGGTATATCTTCCCGCGACAAGCAAGGGCCGGGCTGGTCAGGGCCATGCCATCGCCGGGTTCGGCAAACCTGAATCGCACCGTGTTGGCTTTCTTCAATAAACCTCCGGATATGGCAAGCGCATAATCCGTGCTGACGCCGGCCTCGAGTACTCCGGCCAATACCCCGTTGAACAGCACGTCCACCTTGCCTGCAGGCGCCCTGGCCGGACCATGGCTCACACGGCCAACGGTGAAACGCAGCACCGCATCGCCTTCAAACGGAGCCGGCGAAACACCATTAGCCACCACGACTCGTCGTGAGCATATCTCACCCGTGGCCGAACTGCGGACGCGCAGATCTGCGAACCCGTCCGGGAGCACGGCGGTGTCTACCGGTACTTCGTAGGCGGCGCGGTAGAACGGCCGGCCGGTCTCCTGCATGGGAGACCAATTGCTTCCATTCACTGAATACTCCAATACCTCATCGCGCACGGGCTGCACAACATGGGCCTGGACGAGCACCGCAGCCTGCCACGGCGCTCCTGTCCGGTGCGAAACAATCGAGAGCCGCTCGCCCAGCCCCTTGTAGAAACACGCCAGTTCCTCCCCCCTGACCTGGTAGACGAGATATCCCGCGGGAGACAGATCATGGCACAACCGGTTACATTCCGGATTCCACCAGCAGCCAGACAATGAGCCCCCGGTGCGGTACGGGACAAAGCGCGCCTCGTGCGCCACCACATGGTCATCTCCTGTCAATTGAAGCCTCACGTCATGCTGCCGCGCCATGTCAACGAAACCGGGACAATGCCTGGCCAGATCGCTCTCCGAGGTGGTCACGACGAAAGTGCCCGCCGTCCGGTTTGCCATATCCTGCTTTATCCATTCGACGTGCACCGGCTGAACTTCGTTGGTGGGGTATTCACTACCCTTGATCTGGTTCTTGCCGAGATGATACCCGAAATCCACCGAAACAAAGTGGATTCTGCCATACTCGAACGAGAAGAAGTGCGGTCCGAGATACTCCCAGTACATAGCTTTTCCGCAACGAATATCGCCGCGCGGAAACATATCGAGGCGATAAGAAGAATCGGTATGGTCGCCGGCCACGTTGTAGCAGGGCATAGCCAGATGGTTCATGATCCCCGCGTAATTGCGGAAGTAGGCGTGTCCCGTCTCCGGAGGGTTGCTGAGCGTCTTGCTCAGATTCACGAGGTCGCCGCTGTTGACCACGAACCGGGGGGGCGGGTCCAGTGCGTTGATCTCGCGCACAAGACAACTCAATCCCTCGAGCGAGACCGGATCTGTCGAAATGTGGGTATCGGTCACGTGAACGAACGTGTACTCGCTTTCGTCGTCAGCGGCCGGGGTGAGCGTGAAATCGACCTTGGCGGCCAACGGCTTATACCAGGCGCCTTCCACGTTATATCCCGAGGGGCGCGTCACATATACGAAGACGGCCCTGGGCTCGGGTCTCAGCGTGTACGCTCCCGTTCGATCGGTCTTGACCACAGAGAACCCGTCTGTGACTGCTACCCCTGGCGCTCCCGAAACCGGATCGTCCGCGCGCACCAGGACGCGCCCCGAAATCTCCGCGGGAACTGGAGCGCCGTAATTCGGCTTCGGGGTGTCCCTCACAATCAGCTCGAGCAGGTCGGCCCGCGCGGGCGGCACCAAGCCCACTGTGAGCAGAAGGCCCACGCACAATGCCACCATCCTCATCGGGGCTCCTTCTGTCGTTGCGGCATCCGCCGGCTCCATACCTAACCCGCTACCCCTCTCCCCTGTCACTCCAGCGCGTGGGGCGCTAGGACGACAAGGCTGTTTCCTTCACGCGCACCCACGAACAATAAACCCTTATGTACCGCCGCGCCATACGTCTTCTTCATGACCGGGTCCCGGAACGAGGCAAGAAACCTGGGATTGAACGGGTCAGCGATGTCCACAATAGCAACACCGTCCCCTTGAACCATGGGCAGATAGGCGCGATCTCCGCTTACAACACAGCGGTTGGGCTTGCCCAGCCGCTCATCCACCAGTTTCCCGGCGAGACGGGGACGTGACGGATCGGATACATCGAAAACAAGAAAGCCATTCGTGTTCCAGTTCACCGTGAAGTAGAGGTTGCCGGCAAATTCACCGCTGACTTGGCCCAGCGCCGCATCGAAGACCTCGCACATCAGACGGGGATTCGAGGGGTTGGCGATATCGACCACGGCCAGACGATTGCGGATACCAAAGATGGTCCCCACATACGCGAAGTCCCCGCGAAGCGCCACACTGAATGGTCCATCGTCTTCCGTAGTCACGGCCACCGAAGCCACGACGAGCGGCCGACTCGGGTCGCGCACATCAACCACAAAGAGGCTCTTCTCGGACTGGTGAGCGACATAACAGTGACCCTCGCGATAGGCGACCTTATACAGCACCCCCCTTTCGGCCTTTCCAAGACGTACGGAGCCAAGCAATCGAAGCTCCGTCTTGTCTGTCGCATCGAGCACCAGCAATCGTTGATTGCCCTGTGAGGCGAGATAAACCCTGCCGCCATCCATAGCAAATCCCGCGGCCGCCTCGAGTTCGGGATGAGTGAAACTCGAGACGATCCGGGGGGCAGAAGGAATATCGAGCGCGCAAATCGTCAGCCTCCGGCCTTCCCGGCAAGGCAGATAGGCATAATCGCCGGCGATATGGACATCCTCGATGCCTCGCAGGAGCATCGGTTCCACAAGCATGCCCACAAAGGAGTGGGCACGGGACCGCGGAACGGCATCGCCCCCATTTGCAGCAGTACAGATGACCACGCTCAAGGAACACAGATAAAAAACCGAACTTACCATCTCCTTCCCCTCTCGCACGTTGAGGAGTTTACCCCCATTCGCCGCTCAGCTCTGCCCATGGAGCGGTCTGTGTGGACTTATCCTCACTCTATCGGACACAAGATGCAAAGACAATGTGAATTGCGACCGCCATTGAAGTCCTGCCGGAGGTTCTGCTCAAATGGTCCTGCGCGCGAATTGGAGTCAATCATAAGCATAGGGAACGCGAGTTGCCTGCAAGGGAGGACAAAGATGGACAGGGGGGTTCTTTCATCCGCTCAGTGGACCGTGCTCCTGGCGGCCGTGTTGAGCGCACTGGCTGCGTCACCGGCTCGTGCGGAGAACACTGTCGTCACGGTAGTCGAGCCCCCGAATTTTGAGATCGCCAACACCCGCCTCTCCGTCTGGTATGAGCCGGAGCGGGGAATGTGGGATATCGCCGCACGCGACGGCTCCATCGCGCTGCTGGATAGCGTGGTCGGCGTTGGTTTGGGCGCTCAGGCCGTTCTGCGCCCGGAAACGTCCCCGTGCGCCGCGTACCGCGAAGAGGGCCAGGATGCTCTTGGGGGCTTCGTGCGCTTGAAAGTCGTGTATACGGCACTCCCCGCCTTGGAAGAATTGGCATGGTCCGCGACTCTGCGTCCAGGCGCCCCCTATGCGGTGTTTTCGTTGTCGGCGCGCTCCAGGCCCGAATCGCCTGGCCCATTGCGCAGCCTGGAGCTCGTAAGCCTGTCCGGGGACCCGGCACCGAAATTCGGCGCCGAGCGGGAACACTGGTCGTGCTTCATTGATTCGGGCCACCAGAGCGGCACACGGGTCACCCCCTGCTTCGACGGCGACGCGGCCAGTCACGCTACCCCCGCAACGGTGATGGTTCATGATACGGCGGCCGGGCAGTCGCTCCTGCTGGGCTGGCTTTCGTGGGCCGGAGCGAATCCTGCTACACAACTGACCGCCACCAAAGCGCAGGGGCTGACGTCGGTTTCGGCCCAGTGTTCCTATCACTTGGACACCATGACCCAGGCCACAAGCGAGCCCCTCCTTGTCAGCATCGAGCCCGAGCCGCTTGTAGCGCTCGAGCAGTACGCGCGGGAGGTGCAGCTGGTCAACAATCCGCCCATCCGCGAAGATACAGTGTACGGCTGGCTCTCCTGGTACTGCTCCCGACTGACCATGACCGAAGATTTCGTGCTCGGCAACGCGAAGGTGATAGCCGAGCGGTTCAGGGCGTACGGCGTAGATACGATGCAAGTCGACCACGGATGGGAATACCGGGACGTCGTCGGGCACTGGGTTGCCAATGACCGGTTTCCACACGGCATGAGCTGGTTAAGCGCGGAATTGCAGCGTCTGGACCTGAAACTCGGGATTTGGATCGCCGCCAGCTGCATTTCCGAACACACCCCGTTTTTCGCCGAACATCCAACCGCGCTGATGCACAATACCGATGGCACGCCCAAAGTGTTCGTCGATAAATGGCACTGGGCGCCCCACGGGCGGGTATTCAGCCTCGACCCCACCAACCCTGACGCACAGCAACACTATCGCGATTCGCTCCAGCCTCTCGTGGATGCGGGGGTGCGTTACTACAAGGTGGATTTTATCGGCAGCTCGGGCAACACGGCGGGAGTGTTCCATGACCCGCAGCACGCACGGGGCTATCCCATGTTGCGCTATGAAATGCAGCAGATCCGCGATGCCGTCGGCGGAGATTCCTGGCTTCGCTACTGCTCCGCGCCATCAAACGCCTACTGCGGAATCGTCAACATCGGCGGCGCAACCATGGACATCGGCAACGCCTCGGGCAACTGGGAGCATCTGCGGAACTATCACCAGCAATTGTCTTCGTGCTGGTACAAACACCGTACGTTCTGGCATAACGAGCCCGACGCCCTGATCGTCGGCGAGGGCAGCGAGAATGAAGCCCGCCTGCGCTGCGCATGGCTGACGCTGAGCGGAGGCGTGGTTGCGCTGGGTGACGACCTCACACGGACCGCCCCCGACCGCATGGCCTTGATTCCTCTGTGTCTGCCTTCCTACGACGTGGCGGCGCGGCCCCTGGACCTCTTCGAGCAGCCGCTCCCGCGAATATGGGACCTTACCGTGCAGCAACCGTGGGACAGCTATCACGTTGTCGGACTGTTTAACCTCAGTCCGGAAGAGCGCACCGTCTCGATTCCCCTTGCCCGGCTTGGCCTGGACGGGACATCGCTCCTCGCCTGGGAATTCTGGACGCAGTCGCCCATCCAGGCCGGTGTCGAAGGGTTGACCGTGACGGTTCCCGCCTATGACAGCCGGATCGTATCGGTGCGCCGGGCAAAACCGCATCCCCAGGTTCTCGCTACCGATATGCACCTGACCATGGGCGGAGTCGAACTGCCGGACGTCACGTGGGACCCTTCCCGACTCATCCTGTCCGGCGTGGCACTCCGCGCTCCCGATGCAACGGGAAGGATCTTTGTGCACGTTCCCTCGGGGTATGAGCCCATCGGTCACGAACCCGTAAGCCCGGCCCGAATCATGGCCGTCCCCCTTGCGTTCTCCCAGCGGGACGCTGCATGGTCCGTGGCCTTTCGAGGCACCGCAACAGCGGCTCCTGCCGCTTCGTAAATGTGTAGTGACACGGGGATTACGTTGCAGTAGAATCAGAGGCCCGATGCACTGGTATGGTCCTGTTTGCGGCGGGAAATGTAATGTGAAGGGGGCAACCACGGCCAGCAGGGCCGGAACTGTTACGTGACTTTGCAGGATTGCGACCAGGCGGGTTGCCATACACGGCCTGGAATGCAAAGCCCCGTAACATCTCTGAGGAAACCGCGCGCGCATGCAAGGATTTACGTGGATTGATATCGCCGTGCTTGCGGCCTACCTGGCCGGAATCGCCACTCTGGGCACCGTGCTGGGACGCGGCCAGAAGGATGTCGGCGATTACTTCCTCGGCGGCCGCTCGTTTCACTGGCTACCCATCGCGCTTTCAGTCATCGCAACGGATCTCAGCGCGATAACCTACATGGGCAGTCCCGCCCTGGCATTCCAGAAAGACCTTCGGTACATGGTGGGCGTATTCATCACACCCGTCGCGGTGCTGATCACCGTCCCCATCATTGTGTCCGTGTTCTACCGCCTGAAGATCTTCACCATCTACGAATACCTCGAGCGTCGCTACGGCATGGTCTTGCGCGTGCTGGCCAGCATACTGTTTCTGGCCATGCGGGGCGGATGGCTGGCCACGGCCATTTTCGTGCCCTCCCTGGCGCTATCGGTTGTGACAAACGCCAACATGACCGTTTGCATCTTCGGCATAGGGCTGTTCGCGACCTTCTATGCGGCAGTGGGCGGATTCAAGGGCGTGATCTGGTGCGACGTCGTCCAGTTCTTCATTCTGGTCGGAGGCGTCATTGTCGCGGGCATCGTCATTCTCTTGGAATTCCAAGGCGACGTCGGGGCGATCTGGGCCATTGCCGCGGAACAGGACCGCACGCTGATTTTTGACTTTGACTACCATCTGGCGGCCGAGTATACGCTCTGGTCCGTTTTGGCCGGCAACCTCGTGGCGTATATGTCCGCGGCGGGCGCTGACCAGGTTACTGTTCAACGGTATCTGAGCGCGCGGTCCCTGGGCGTGGCGTTGAAAAGCGCGCTGGTCCAGTCGCTCATCGTCATCCCTGTCGTGGTTCCCATGTTCCTCGTCGGGACGTTTCTGGTCGCGTACTATGACCAGCACCCCGACATGATGAAGTCTCTGCTGGCTCTCGACCCGGCCAACCCGACCAAGGCTATGGACCGGGTGTTGCCGCACTTCGTGGTGCATGGGCTGCCGGCCGGGATAGGCGGCCTGGTGATTGCCGGTATTATGGCCGCAACCATGTCGAGCCTGGACGCCGGAATGAACTCCCTGGCGACGGTTGCCGTCATGGACTACTACAAGCGTTTCTTCCATCGTGATTGGAAGGGCGACCGGCATTACCTGCGGGTGAGTCGCGGGGCAACGGTCTTCTTTGGCGTGTCCGCGACGATCGCGGCGCTATACGTCGACAAATTGGGCACCATTATCGAGATCATCGGGAAGATCAGCAGCCTGCTTGTCGGCCCGCTGGTCGCCATGTTCTTCCTCGGTGTACTGACCAAGCGTGCCAACGAGACCGGCGTATTCCTCGGCACGCTAATCGGCTTGGTGTTCACGGCGTGGGTGGCCAATTTCACCGACGTATTCTGGTCCTGGTACGGGCCGACTGGTCTTGTGGCCAGCGGTGTCTCGGGTTACCTGCTTAGTCTGGCGTGGAACGTGATTTCGCCCAAACCCCTCTTCGTTCCGGAAAGCCTGTTTGAAAAGTGATGCGCATGGGTCCATCAATTGTGGGAGAGCACCGGTGAAGCGTGACCCGTCAGCTATCCGCGCGGCGCTCACTGGTCCCATTGCATCCATTTCCACACCCTTTTCCCGGGCCGGCGCCATTGACTTCACCGCCTTGCGCGCGATGGTCGATTTCGCTGTCGATGCGGGCAGCCCAACGGTGTTGCTCACCTACGGCGACAGTCTTTACAGCCTCCTGACGGATGATGAAGTGGCTGAGGTCACACGCATCGCTGCAGAGCACACCGCAGGCCGGGCGCTTGTGGTTGCGGCGGACCGGATATGGGCAACGCCAAAGGAAGTCGCCTTTGCACAGCATGCCCGGGAGGCGGGAGCAGATGTGCTAATGGTTCTGCCTCCGGACTGGGCGCAGTCCTGCATTCTCGAAAGCCTTGTCGAGCATTACGCGGCAGTGGCCCGCGAGATTCCGGTGATGGCCGTCACAAACTACCTTGAATTTCGCCCTATCGAATTCGGCATCGAGTTAATGGAACGGCTCAGTGAGATGCCCGGTGTGGCCGCTGTGAAAGACGACGTGTGCGGCGTTTTCGCCCAACGTCTGGGCCAGGCGCTGTATGGAAAACTCGCCCTCGTATCCGGCGGACAGAAGCGGAACCACTTCGAGATGCACCCGCACGGTTGCGACGGCTATCTCTCCACGTTCATGCGGTTCCGCCCAGAGATCGCCCACACCTATTGGAAGGCCATCGAAACCCATGATCTCGAAGCTGCGCATAGAATCATCCGGGATTACGACATGCCGCTGTTCGATTTCATCCTGGCCTCACGAGGCAGTTTTGACGCTGCGATTCACGGGATCCTCGAACTGTTTGGCATCGCTGAACGCTGGCGGCGCAAACCGTATCATAGTTGTACGGACGCCGAGATGGACGAGCTCGGGGCATTCCTGAGCCAGCTCGGAATCGTTCCTTAGAAGTTAGAAGGGAGTACCCGCATGGATATCCTCAAAACCGGCCTGATCTTTCGAAACCCCATACCACACGTGCACAGTGTGCACGCCTATTTTCCTTCGGTTGTGAGAATGGACAACGGTGAAATGCTGGCCACCGTGGTGCTGGGAGAGGCGTTTGAAGCGCCCAATATCCGCACCAACGTGTTCCGCTCCGTCGACGGAGGAGAGACCTGGCGCCATGAAGGCCCCCTATATCCGGGAGTCCGCGACCGGCTCATGTCGGATGCCTCGCGTATCACCGCACTGGGCGGCGGAAATGTGGCTGCCTTCACGGTGCGGCATGATCGTTCGCAGCATCCCGACGAAGGGCTCACCAACCCCGAGACCCTCGGCTTTGTCCCGACGGAGCTGCTTCTGTTCCGGTCATCGGACTACGGCCGCAGTTGGAGGGAGCCCGCTGTGCTCGAGCCTCCATTGGAGGGCCCCGCCTTCGAGTTGTGCTGCCCCATCACCGTGCTGAGCGACGGCCGTTGGCTCCTGCCGACGTCGACGTGGCAGGCGTGGGACGGCTATTGCCCAAACGGCATTCGCACCATCGCGCTGGTCTCGGAAGACGGGGGCAAGACCTGGCCCGAGTATCAGAATGTCATGGCCGAGCCCGGCGGCAAAACGTATTTCTGGGAATCAAAGATCGTGGAACTGCCGGATGCCAGACTCCTCGCCATCGCTTGGGCGCACGATACTGTCGCGAAACAGGACCGGCCAAACCAATACGCCTTGAGCGGCGACGGCGGCAAAACCTGGTCCTCCCCGGCGTCCACCGGGCTCGCAGGCCAGACGCTTACCCCCATGGCGCTTGATGACGACCGGATTCTCTGCGTCTACCGGCGCATGGACACGCCCGGCCTGTGGGCATGCCTCGCCCATTTAGAGGGCGGCGATTGGGTGACCGATGAACAGACGCCACTATGGGGCGCCGGTGCCCAGGGATTAACGGGAACCTCGGCCAATATGTCACAGAACTTCAACGTGCTGCGTTTCGGCGCGCCGTGCCTGACGCGAACCCCCGGCGGCGCGGTGTTTGTGGCGTTCTGGTGCTATGAAGACTGTGTAAGTGTAATCCGCTGGTTCACGCTTACAGTGGATCGTTAGAATGTGAATCTGGAGTTGGCGTGTTCGCCGGAATACCTTTTGTATCGCCCAGGAAGCGGCCGAAACCGACAAGCGGCCGAAACCGTCTTGACAACCCGGCGACGCCTCTCGCATACTTCCGCGGTGCACCCGGGGGAGACATTGCGGAGTCGGGCACAAGGCATGGTATTTCGTGAGGCACGGGCGGAATAGCGGCGAGGGGGCGGCGATGTCGAACCGGGGTCATCTCCAATGAGCGGCGATGAAGTCTTCGTGTTCATCCTGTCAGGGATCGCAAGCCTGGTGGGGGCTTACATCACGCGCGTATCCTCTCTGCCGCATGTCTACACGCAAGGAAATCCCGGGATAGGCCTTCTGCGGCTCGCCGTGGTCGTATCAGTCGCCTGGACGGCCTACGTCATCCAGTATCACGGCGACCCGAGCATCCAGGGCGTGTATGTGGCCTTCTACCTTGTGATGGCCTATGGCGTTACCAAGGTCCTCGGGCAATTAAGCGCGCAATTCTTCGGCGTCGGCCTGCGCAGCGATGTCTATGAACGCAAGAATCTTGCGGGGGCGCAGTTCATCGCTGCGTTTACTCTTGCAACAGGCATCGTGTTCGGTGGCAGCCTGTGGGGCGAGGCCGACCCCTTAAGCGACGCTGAGGGGGGCTGGTGGATTCCGGCGGGCTTCTTCCTGATGGGCTGGGGCACGCTGATTCTGGCTACTGCCCTGTATCTCTGGCGTGAGCCCGGCAGCTTCCGGCAGCAGATACGCCAGGAACGGGATACTGCACTGGCGTGGAGCACGGCCGTGTACGTCGTGTCCACCGCGACCATCGTCTTGGAGGGCGTCTCAGGCGACTTCTGGGGCTGGCAGCACGGCATCCTCGGTATGGGGACTATCGTGCTCATGCTGGTCTGGCATGAATTCATCATCTACGGCGCAAGCAGAATGGCGCCATCCCGAATGATGCGCGCCCTCGAACAGAGCATGTACATCGGGCTCGCGGCGGCCGTGTGGTTCCTCAATCGGATGATAGACCGGTTCTACACGGGAGGGTGAACGTGCGCATCGAAGCCCTGGCAGTCGAACCCCGGCAATTCGCGGCGCTCGTCGACGAGATCCGGTTCCGGTACCATAAGTGGGATGCCTATGTGAGCGGAATGCTCCGCATTCTCCCCGAGGCCCTCATCATCACACCTCAAGAACACGAAGAAGCCGTCGACTGTTGCGTACGCATTCACGATGCTCTCGGGAAGGCCGCCGCCCGGGTTCTCGAAGAGCCCCGCTGGCTCGCGCGGCTCGGCATCCCCCCGGCTGCGCTCGAAATCATTCGCGCCGAAAAACCCCACTCCCACGGCATCGTCCGCTACGACCTTATCTCGACGGCTTCCGGCTGGATGATCCCCGAATTCAACGAAGACGCCCCGGGAGGGTTCAACGAATCTATCGCGGGCAAAGATTTGTTCGCGGACCTCGTGGGCGGGGCTTTTGTGGCCGGGAACTTCGCCCGGAGTTTTCTGAACGCCCTGCCTCCAGGAGAGCGTGCAGGCCTCGTTTACGCCACGGGGTACGCAGAAGACCTCCAGCACATGCTCATCATGGCAGATCTGCTGCGGGAACGCGGCATCGAGACTGTCCTGGCCGCTCCAAGCCACCTCACTTGCGGCCGCTTTGGGCGTCCGCGACTGCTGGGCGAGCCCGTCGACTGGATCCTGCGTTTTTTCCCCGGAGAATGGTACGGGTACCTGGACAATATCCGCGACTGGTGTCGCGCCGTGGCCAGGATCCCCGTGCTCAACCCGCTGTCCCGCCTTGTGCGGCAAAGCAAGGCACTCTATGCGCTGTGGCGCGACGAGCCCCTGCTCGATGAAGCGGACACCGCGCTGCTGAATCAGTATACCCCCCATACGGAGTTTTTCCGCACAGACCGGGCGTCCATCTACCTGTCCAACCGTGAACAATGGGTCTTGAAGAAGATATTCGGCCGCATGGGGGACGCCGTTGTCATCGGGCGCACCTGCCCGCCGCCTCTCTGGGAAAAAGCCCTCGCCGAGGCCGCCAAGACCCCGGAAGCGTATGTGGCGCAACACGCCTTTGTTCCGCTGCCGGTGCCGGACGGCACCCGCGGGCTGTTCCCGGCCCTGGGCGTATACCTTGTCAATGGGGCGTTTGCCGGATATTACTCGCGCGCCGATGAACTCGGATTCACTACCAATGAGGCTTACTATGTGGTCACCGCTGTCGAAAATCCTTGAATGCATTGGCCGATTCCGGTTCCCTTTCCTGCGGTTTCGGACTCATGTTCCCTTCGGGCGTTTTGACATACCGGATGCCCGGGGAACCGCCGATTGGAAACAGTTCCTCGATGCCCGCGCTCTGTCCCGCGTGTGGGGGCCTCACGCGCACGGTCCCTGGCAGCCTTTTCACTGCCTCACTCTCTTCGTGTCTATCGACTACCTCAAACACAAGGATGTAGGCCCATGCGAGGCCGATCCGTGGCCCGTGCGCGCCTTTCGCGCCCCGGAATGGATAAGTTCCGACACCATGCTGGTGGTCGACCTGCCTGGACCCAAATCGGTGGCCCTGGGGGCCGCACTCGCTGTCTCGGGCTGCGATCTCGTCTGCACCTTCAACAACTGGCCCCATCCCAAAGGCCTGCTCAGCGCCGAACAGATTCTCGCGACCCTGTTGCGCTACGCCTCGTGGCTCGAAGAGAAGCGAACCGCCTACCCTACCGCCGGGCCGGTGGTGTGGTTGTGCGATGCCGGACGCCTGGGCACCCGCCAAGGCAAACCGGGCGAATTTGACAACCGCTACTACATCGAAGATGGGGCCATGCCCGGCCCGAACCTTCTGCGGAAACACGGCATCGCGAAGATAGTCTATCTCTGTGGTCAACCCGGGGATGTCAAAGCAGACCTCGGCGTCCAGCTCTACGCGTACCAGAAGGAGGGTTTCCCAATTGCCCGGGCACTCGTCTCCGACGAGGGCACCCTTCACAACCCCAAACCGCTGATATTGCCAACGCCGTCCTTCAGCACAATGGGCTTTTTCCGCTCCTCCGCCGGCGGTTTCGGAGCGCCCGTCCCGCATCCTTCCTCGGGCGGATGAACGGCTGGAGGATCCAGGTCTGCGTAACGTTAAAGGTCGTGTGTCGGGACGGCAATGGCAGTCCCGGTTTTGAGCATCAGGTGGGTTGCGAGGAACTCTGAATCATCAACGGTTTCCCGCTCCGAACACTCGCATACAGGAAGGAGAATTCCATAGCCGGCAAGCGCGATATTTCTGTCGACGTGGTCCGTGGCTTGGCGATCTTGACGATGGTGGCGGCGAACCTCGGTGGACTCGTGCTCATGGAGCCTCATCCTTTCTGGTTCCGGATTTACGGTACGTTTGCCGCGCCGCTGTTCATCATGGTGAGCGGAATGATGGTGGCGCACACTGCCGCCGCGACGGACCGTAAACTGAAATACTATCTCATCCGCGGAGGCATGGTTATAGCTGCCGGCGCACTTCTGGATATCGTCGTTTGGCAGATATACCCGTTTATCAGCATGGATGTGTTGTACCTTATCGGTATTTCTCTGCCCATCGCGTACCTGACTGCACGATTCGCTTCTGTTTACCAATGCGGAATCGCGTTGGCCATCGTCCTGGTGAGCCCGCTGCTTCAGCATGTACTGGGTTACACCGATTATCCCGCAGAGATTTCGCTGTTAAGAGAGGTGACGCGCGCGTCCAACCACACGAGCATTCTGAATCACTGGCTTGTCGACGGGTGGTTCCCGATATTCCCCTGGACAGCCTTTGCCATTCTGGGATCTGCCGTGGGCAGGTGGCGCGTACGCGAAGACAACGACACTAAATTTGCTGCACCCCGCTGGGCTGTGCCGTCCCTCGCCATCCTGGCGGCCGGCATGCTTCTCTGGTGGCTGTATCCCGGCGCACTGCTCACCAGAAACGGCTACAGTGAACTGTTCTATCCCCCCACAGTTGGATACGCCATCACATCGGTGGGTGTCGCACTGCTTGCCTTCTCGATCGTTGATTTGAAGCCCGGGCTGAGAATCTACGCGCCAGTCCAAGCCCTGGGCGAAGCTTCGTTATTCATGTACCTGTTCCACTTGGCCGTTGGCGAATACATCATCCTGTTAATCTGGCCGAGCAACGAGATGCTTCCCTTTTGCGTCATTTACGCGGTGTTGATGATCATAATGATTGGCGCGGCCTATGGACTGCGGCGTGTTCGGGCCCGTTGGCGTTCGCGACCACTCCTGGTCCGCTTTCTGATAGGGTAAAAGTCTGCCGGCCCACGTGGCGGAAGTACGTGAGCGGGAAATGCAAACAACCGCATCCATTAGTCAGAGCGACGCGGCCTCTATGAACCGGAATTCCCCCGCATCACCGCAGACGAATCGCCGGGCGGACCTTCCCGGGTAGTTGTTCCAATGTCCTAGCCCATCTTCCGCAGTTACGCCATGTCAGGGCTGTTTTTTCTAGGGAATTTGCAGATCTTTGGCAAAAGTCTGCACTACATTTCAGATCGACTTTGGCTTGTTGGGCAGTAACAGGCCGAGTCTTTGGAGCAGGATGGCAAGGTGCTGTTCGGGGCGGCTGACGATGCGCAAGCGCAGGTCTTTGCCGGCGCCGGTGGGCAGCACCAGGTCGAGCGAACGGACTTCAGCCATCTCTTCGAGCAGTTTGCGCGGAGCTGTGCCCAGCCCGCAGCCGCGCATCCATTGCTCGAGGGTGCGCCACATCACCAGCGCCAGGAAACACACGAGAATGTGGGCCTGGGTGCGTCCAGGCTTCTGATGGTAGATGGGGCGCAGGCCCAGGTCGTGTTTGCTGACGCGGAAGCTGTCTTCGATTTGGGACAGGCCGATATAGGTCTTCCAGAGCGTGGCGGCGTCTTGGCCCTTGAGGTTGGTGCGCAGCAGGTAGCACCCGTCGGACAGCTCGGCCCACTCGCGGTGTTCTTCGTGTTGCGCGAGGGTCATGCTCAGGCGCTTGCCGCTGGGGTGGCCGGGGTCGTCCTTCGTGCCGATGGAGACCTGGAAGAAGCGGGCGGCGCGCGAGTATTTCTGGAACAGCCGCCCCACGCGGCGTTCGGCGGCGCTGCGGTTGCGCAGGGCGCGCTCGACCGCATCGATGCGCGCCTTGAGTTTGCTCAGCTCGGCTTCGAGACGCGTACGCTGCTTTTCGCGGATGGCCCGTTCCTTTTCGATCCGGCTGACCGACCGGCAAAGGACGAAGGTCTCCCCGGTTCCATCGGGTGCGGTGCACAGCTTGACGTCCACGCCGGGAGCCACCTGTTCCCAGTCCTGCTCCAGAAGGCGGTGTTCGAACTGCTTGAGCATGCTCTTGGGCGTGCCCACCAGATAGCGGGCCTCGCTCTCCCGAAGCATGTCCAGGTTGTCCTCGCTCACCATGCCCCGGTCCATAACCCACGTGCGCCGCTCGTGGCCATATTTTTCCCGCATAACCTCCACGATTTCGTCCACCGTCGTCACGTCTGTGCGGTTGCCCTCGAACACCTCATACGCCAGCGGCAACCCCTCGGGCGTCACCACCAGCGCGATACACACCTGCACGCAGTCGGGGCGATTGTCGCGGGAATAGCCCCGCTGCGCCTGCGGATTCCCTTGGGCCTGGCCCTCGAAATAGGTCGACGTGACGTCGTACAACAAAAGGTCAAAGGTCGTACCGAACAGCTCTCCATACACCCGCTGGAAATGCCTGAACAAGGCATCCTTATGCGGCAACAGCGCATCCAGCGACCGGTAAAGCCGGTCTTCGTTCACCTTCTCCGGCGCTACCCCAAGCAGATCATCCAGCGCCGTCTTGCCATACCAGAAATCCGCGATCTGCAGTTCCGACGACGGCGCGCAGAACCGAGCCAACGTCAGAATGCACGCCATGGTCCCCCAGGCAATCTCCTCGCGACCTGCTCCCATGGCCTCATCGAAGAACGCGTCCAGCCTCAGACGCCGCCACAACGCCAGACCCAGATACACCTCGCCAAACCGCCGCAGCCGCTCCACCCGAGCACGGGACGTGTCCACCGTTGCCCACGCCGGCGGCTCCGCCTCCCGTCTCAGAAGGTCCGATTGATGCAGACGGCCGTCGAGCGCTTCCTGAATGTGCTCCCAGCCTACCCGGACCTCTTCATCCAGTCCCGGAAACTTGCCCAACGTCGCCACAATACGCTGACGGGGACCTTCCTGCGTGCGAACCGACTCCACCAGCGTCCAGTACTCGTACGTCTCTTCACGCTTCTTCCGGCGATGCCGTCTGAGATACATCCGTTCACGCCCTCCAACGTGAACACATGATCGCACGGCATCTGGATTCCGACAAGAGGGCGGTCTGCACTACACGTCAGAACGAAAACCAAGCACCGACACACAACAACTTACGGCAAGCGATGCCTCTGAAAACGCGGATTGAGCAGACCTTGCTGCGGAAGATGGGCTAGACACGGACCAGGCTTTCCGGAAGAAGCAGCGTCATACGGCCAAGCGCATCTTTGAACGCATCCGGGAGGAGGGCGACCCGGGAGGGTACAGCCAGGCCTAAAAGGCGGTGCGTGAGCGCAAACACTTCTGCCAGGAGGTCTTCGCCCCCTCTTGCGCGCCATTCCTGCCCTTCGCCGTGGATTTGGGCACCATTGGGCAACCGTGCTTGATACCCCCTGCGAATTGAGGGTAGGATCGCCGAAATTCGACGTTCTTTATCCCAATGGGGGCATGATGACCGAACTGTTTTTTGAGCCGTATGCAATTCCCGCCGCGGATTTGGGCGCCGAGAATCCGCTTCCGTATTTTCGGGACGAGCGCGACGATTGGGAGATCAAACTCGCTGACAACGTTCCAGAGGAAGAGCGGCAACATTTTGGGCGCGCCCTGGCGAACCGTGTGCTCCCGTTTCGGATGCAGGACGGGTATACACGCAAACGCCGTACGCGCGCGTTCCGGACGGTCATCCTCGAGAACGAGTTTCTGCGCGCGCGGTTTGCTCCCGAGCTGGGCGGCCGACTGCTATCGCTCGTCGATAAGACGGAAGGGCGTGAACTGCTTGAGCGCAACCCCGTTTTCCAGCCCTGTAACGTGGCGATTCGCAATGCCTGGATCAGCGGAGGTGTGGAATGGAACACGTCGCATATCGGACACTATTTTTTGACCGTGTCGCCTGTGTTTGCCGCGCGGATTCGGGGTACACAAGGCGAGCCCGCCTTGCGGCTCTACGAATGGGACCGCCTGCATTGTTTCCCCTGGCAGATAGACTTCTTCCTGCCGCCCGGTTCGCGCTTCTTGTTTGCGCGGCCACGGATCATCAATCCCCATGCGTATCCCTTGCCGATGTACTGGTGGTCCAACATCGCTGTCCCGGAGCACCCCGACCTGCGGACTCTGGCGCCGGCCATGGACGCCCTATCGCACCCGCCGGGAACGGGCGTGTTGACCGTGCTGCCGATGCCCCGGCCAACGGGCTATGACATGTCATACCCCACGAATGCGCCGTCCGCGGGGGAGGCCTTTTTCCGCATCCCGAAAGAGCAGCGCAAATGGATCGCCCAGGTCGACCGGGAAGGAAAGGGCCTGGTACATGCTTCGACAGACCGGCTGCAGGGGCGCAAGATGTTTTTCTGGGGCATGAACCAGGGAGGCCGCCGCTGGCAGGAGCAGTTGTCGGTGGATGGGCACGCCTATATCGAGCTGCAGGGCGGTCTGGCAAGGACGCAGCTCGAGACCCTCCCCATGCCCGGGGGCGAGCGCTGGTCGTGGACGGAAGCGTACGGTCTGCTGTCCGTGGCACCCGAGCTTGCTCATGGCGAAGATTGGGAGGCGGCGTGGCGCGCCACAGACGCGTCTCTCGATGCGGTTCTGCCGCGGCAACAGCTTGACGAGCGGCATGCGGGGTTCGCGCCGAGGGCGAAAGCCGTTCCCGAGGAGATTCTTTCGTACGGGTCGGGTTGGGGTGCGCTCGAACGCCGGCGGGCGGAACAGGTTGGCGAGCAGGCGGGGATACCTCTCGAGTTGCCGTTTCCCGAAGACAGCATTGGTGATGACGAACGGATGTGGCTGTCGCTTCTTGAGAGCGGGGCATTGCCAACACGCCAGTCCGAGGAAGGACCGGGCGCCTACATGGTCCAGCAGGAATGGCGGACTATTCTCGAGTCGAGTGTGAAAAACAGTGGCGGCGGCGACTGGCTGTCGTGTCTCCACCTGGGTGTGATGCGGATGGAAAGCCGCGAGTATGACGGTGCCCGCGCGGCCTGGGAGGCGAGCGTTGCCTTTACCCCCACCGCATGGGCCTATCGCAATCTGGCCGTGTTGGCTGAGCGGCTCGAGGATATGGACCAGGCGGGCAAGCTGCTCGAACGCGCGTGGGCGGCGGGTCCGCAGGTGCGGCCCATTGCGCAGGAGTATGCCCAGTTTCTCAACCGAACAGACCGGCATTCCGACGCGGTTGACTTCATCACCAGTCTGCCCGAGCCCATACGCAATCACGAGCGGCTGATGATTGCGTTAGCACAGGCTGCGCTGAAGACGGGCCGTTTCGAACACGTCGAAAGCATCTTCGAATCCGAACCCGCCCAGATCCGCGAATGCGAGACCTCGCTCACGGACCTTTGGTTTGCCTATCATGAGAAACGCATTTCCGAAGCGGAAGGCATTCCCGTGGATGATGCACTTCGCGAGCGGATGCGGCGGGAATGCGTGCCGCCGAAGAACATCGATTTTCGCATGTCGGCGGGGTGAGCAGCCGCCCGTGGAGCGCTTCGGTCGCCGGTGCTTGACATTGGTGCGGCGGCAAACGCGAACGCTCTGCGATCGTGATTGATTGGCAGGGGTTCTAAGCAGGACTTGTTGAAGGGAGGGCGTGATGGGGATCGTCTCTGGCATTCGGTACCTGCGTTCCTTTCCCGAACCTCTCCATGGCATGGGGGAAGGCCTGCCGCAGCGATGGGCCGAGTATGCGTTGCCCATGTGGGGGATGTGCGTTGGACTTATTGTGGCGACGCTGGATCACGGGTTTGGCTACCTGTTTCAGAACCCGCTCATCTCGAGTGCGCTGACCGTGGCACTGCTGGCCGCGGCATCCCGCCGGGTGTATCCCATTCATTTTGCACGGTCGAGTGAAGCCTTGGCTCGGAAGGAAGCGCAGGCATCCGAAGGCAGGGATGCCGCATGGTATGCAGGTATCGCTGTTCTTGTAATGCTCCTGCTACTGAAAGTCGTGGCGTTCAATGCGCTCTGGCTTACGATTCGATGGCCGGTGCTCGCCCTGATTCCGCTGGCGAGCCGGTGGGGCATCGTGATGAGCATGAATCTCCTCCCGTGCGGCCGGAGCGATGACACGGCCCGGCGACTGTCGCACAGGCGTGCCATTGGCCCGACTGTCTGGGCGACCAGCGTGTTCGCAGGGGTGCCGCTGGCGTACGTCTACCTCTCTACGAAGGGATTTCCCCTGGGTAATCTGAGCCTCGAGGTCGCTGCGCGCATTTGGCTCGCTACCTCGGTGGTCGCCGTGATTTCGGGCGTTCGGAGTTTTGTGCGGCTGCGCGGATGGACAGCGCCGCGCATGGGAGCGCTTTCCGAACTCGTCGAGGTGGCTGTTCCGCTGGCGGTGATTATGGTTATCCCGCGGTAAGGGAACGCTTGTTGGGGTCCATGCGGCGGGCGTCTTCCGGAGTAATGACCTCGAACCGTACGGTATCCAGGACGCCGTCCGGGGCCAGGCACGTTAATTTGTGATTTCCCGGGCTCAGGCTGAGGAATACAGGTTCCTCCGGTACCGAACCGCCCAGGTAGCGGTCGTTCAGGTACCAGTGGAGCGTTCCGACACGCTCGATGGAGGCGCGGAGGCGAATCCGGTCGCCGGTGGGTTCGCCTGTGAGCACGTAGACAGCGCCTTCGGAGGGATGCTGGATGGCCAGCGTGTCATGCCGCTCGGGCGGGGATTCGGGTGCGGCCCCGCCGACGATTCGCGCCTCGCGGACGGCGGCGAGATCCCAGCCGCGGGCGTGGCCGGGCCACCGTTCGATGATTCGGTGCTCGCCGGCGCCTGCCGGGTAATGCATATCGCAAACGCGGTGCACAAACTGCGTTTTCGGGAGCGTCTCGCGCCGCGTGCTGGGGCACCATTGGGTCGCGGGCAGGCCGCTTACGGCGCAGACCACCGTTTCGCGCAGGTCGTCTCCGGATTCGGGCCATGCGGGCGTACTTGGCGCCTCGAGAGCACGGAAGATTTTCGTCGCGAGAGGCAAGGCCACAGTGGCGCCAACGAGCCACTTCGAGGAGGCTGCGTCGTTGTTTCCCATCCAGACCCCCACAACGTAATGCCGGTTGAACATGAAGGTCCAGGCGTCGCGGTAGTCCGTCGAGGTGCCTGTTTTCCATGCCACGGGGGTGTTGGCCGCGCCCACAGGCACCAGTTCGCGCTCGAACTCGCCGGGCGGGGTCTGTTCGAGCATTTCAAAGAGCTTCAGACAGGTTCCGCGGGTGAGTTGACGGCTTTCAGGACCCGTTGGCTGCAACTCATGAACGCGAAGGGGGCGGTAAACGCCCAAATTGGCGAGCATGGTGTACGCTGCGGCCATGTCTTCGAGGCGGACCTCGCAATTGCCGAGCGTGAGACCAAGGCCGTAATGCTCGGGAGGCTTGATGACCGTGATGATTCCCGTACGCGGGAGGAATGCGTGGAAGCGCTCCATGCCAAGCCGTTCGAGAACGGTGACGGCCGGCACGTTGAGAGACAGTTGCAGCGCCCGGCCGGCCGTGACGAGACCGCGGTAACGCTGGTCAAAATTCTCCGGGGCATAGCGGCCGTAGTCGAGGGTGCCGTCGTTGAGGGTCTCTGAGGAATACAGGCAATCGCGGTCCATGGCGAGGGCATAGATAAAGGGCTTCAAGGTCGAGCCGGGAGAGCGTAATGCGCGGCATGCGTCGACCTGGCCCCCGCCGGCGGTGCCGTAGAAATCACCGGACGCGACCCGGGCGCGGACCTCGCCGGTAGGGGTGTCGATGACGATGACCGCCGCATTGGTGATTTCGCCCGGATAGTAGCGCAGGCGCTCGCGCACGAGCTGCTCCATACGCGCCTGGACGTGGAAGTCGAGTGTGGTCCGCAGACGGCCCTGTTTTTCGGCGAGGGGGCGGAGACTCATGGCGAGGTGAGGAGACAGGGCGGGGAATTCATGCCACGCCGCACCGAGGGGCATTTCGCACGCGCGCCCATAATCATTGGCATCGATGTAGCCCTCGTG
>CAZFOG010000010.1:0-19266 GCA_964520685.1 uncultured Nitrospiraceae bacterium
GTTGATTCAATGGCGGGTTGGAAAACCCGCCCTCCGTTGCGCCCGCAACCCGAGTCCCCGGGAATGAAGAGGCTGGCAGCCTCTTCTACGTTTCCGGATATCTTCAACGTAGACGCGGCAAGATGCCGCAAGCCCGAACCAAGCGCGGCGTTGAGGTGGCATGCGCATCCTGCGCATGATTGACTCCGGAAACGGAGGACGGGTTTTCCAACCCGTCTCGTAGATCACCGCGGGCGGACACGCCCGCGCTCCGATCCAACACAAGACTGGAAGCGCGGCCCTTTCGGTCCGCGTGTTGATTCAATGGCGGGTTGGAAAACCCGCCCTCCGTTGCGCCCGCAACCCGAGTCCCCGGGAATGAAGAGGCTGGCAGCCTCTTCTACGTTTCCGGATATCTTCAACGTAGACGCGGCAAGATGCCGCAAGCCCGAACCAAACGCGGCGTTGAGGTGCCATGCGCATCGTGCTCATGATTGAGTCCGGAAACGGAGGACGGGTTTTCCAACCCGTCTCGTAGATCACCGCGGGCGGACACGCCCGCGTTCCGGTTCAATCCCAGAGCAGAAGCGCGGCCCTTTCGGTCCGCGTGTTGATTCAATGGCGGGTTGGAAAACCCGCCCTCCGTTGCGCCCGCAACCCGAGTCCCCGGGAATGAAGAGGCTGGCAGCCTCTTCTACATTTCCGGAGGTCTTCAACGTAGACGCGGCAGCCTGCCGCGTCCCAGCGACGCAGCCATTCAGCCGCAGGCTTCAAGAATCGCGTCACGCCCGCAACCCGAGTTTCCGGGGATGGCAGCCTCGGCGCGTTGACCGGTTTTCGGCGCTTTGCTATCATCGCGGCATGATTGCGGCACGACGACAGCTCGAGGGAGGGTTTCGCGAAGGCGCCGGCGGCGTCTTCTGTTCATACCGTCGTGCCTGATCGGTCCCTTCTTGATATTCTCATACCACCTGACGAACTGTCGACATTTTTGTGGCACATGCGATAGCATCCACATGGAGACGTACCATGCGACTCATAGATGAACTGGAATGGCGGGGGTTGTTGAACCAGGTCACCCATCCCGAACTGGGCGGGCAACTCGAGAAAGACCGCTTCACGTTCTACTGCGGATTCGACCCGACCGCGGACAGCCTCCACATCGGCAACCTGATGCCGATCATGGGCATGATGCACTTTCAGCGGCGGGGGCACAAGCCCCTCGTGCTGGTGGGGGGCGGCACGGGCCTTATTGGCGATCCGAGCGGCAAGGCCGAGGAGCGCAGGCTCCAAACGCGTGACGATATCGAGAGAAACCTGGCGGGCATCCGTGACCAGCTCGAAAAGATGCTGACGTTCGAGGGCGGGAATGCCGCGGTGATGGTGAACAACGCCGACTGGCTGTGCGAATTGCGGTTGCTCGACTTCCTGCGCGATATCGGCAAGCATTTCTCGGTGAACGTCATGCTGGCGAAGGAATCGGTGCGGGCACGGCTCGAGGACCGCGAGCACGGTATTTCGTACACCGAGTTCACCTACAGCCTGCTTCAGGCGTACGATTTCCTGCACCTGCACGACACGTTCGGATGCCGGCTGCAGGTTGGCGGCAGCGACCAGTGGGGCAACATCGTCGCGGGCATGGACCTTACCCGCCGCCTGCGCCAGAGCGAGACCTTCGGCATCACGCTGCCGCTGGTCACCAAGTCCGACGGCGCGAAGTTCGGCAAGTCCGAAGCCGGCAACGTGTGGCTTGACCCGAAGCGGACGTCCCCCTACAAGTTTTACCAGTTCTGGATCAACCAGGCCGACGCCGATGTGCCGCGGTTCCTGCGGTACTTCACCTTCCTGCCGCAGGACGAGATCGCGGCGCTCGAACAGGAACTCGCCGCGGCGCCCGAGAAGCGTGCCGCCCACCGGCGGCTGGCCGAGGAAGTTACGGCGATGATCCACGGCAAGGCACAGCTCGCGAATGCCGTCAAAGCATCGCAAGCCATGTTCGGCGGCGAGTTGAGCGGCCTCGACGACGCCACCCTCGAGGACATTTTCAGCGAGATGCCGTCGACGAGCTTTCCGCGTGAGACCTTGACCAGTGGCAGGCCCTTGGTCGAGGTACTGGTCGAGAGCGGGGTCTTTGCGAGCAAAGGCGAGGCGCGGCGCATGATCAAGAGCGGCGGTGTTTATCTCAATAACGAACGTATCGCCGAGGACGCAACCCTGAGCGCCGCGTGCTTGTCTTCGGGGAAGATCGCGGTGGTGCGCAAAGGCAAGAAACACTATCATCTCCTCAAGTTCGAAGACCAATAACGCCGGCACGCCGGCAGGGACCGCAGCCGGGGATTTGCCCCGTGGGAATGTCCAGATATCTGATATGTGACCGGGCACAGTTCGCGGGCATTGCGCGAGTGGCATGCCTGTTTGCCGCAAGCGCACTTCTGGCCGGGTGCGGCCCCGAAGAGTCACCGGTCCAGTCACCAAAGCGCCCGTACGAACTGCCTATCTACGATACGCTCAAGATGGCGGCATCCGACCGGAAATCCGCCCAATTCCAGCGGGGTGCGCTTCCCGAACTGATTGTCGCGGCGAGCCAGAAATTCAACTCGGAGAATATTGCCGCGCATTTCGGCGACGTCGTGCTCGACCCGCAGCGGCTCGTGGTGACCGAGACAACTCGCGTGCGCGTGTACTTCGTTGGCGAGGCCAGCGGCTACAAGAATGCGGTCGGCGTCAACCTCTCCGGCGTCGGTCTCCACGAAGGCGACCCCAAACTGCTTATCCCGGATGAAACGTGCCGGTTGAAGCTGTATGATGCGGCGAATCAGGTTCAGGGCGACCCACCGCGGCTTCCGATGGAGCCCTTCGGCGAACGTACAGAGGAGTTCCCCCTGCACCCCGGCGATTTCGTCGAGCTCGGCCGCATCGAGGCCGGCACGCGGCTCAATTTCTTTCTCGTGTCGCAACAGGAAGAGCGCGTCTACACGACCGTTCCCGAAGCGAACCCCGACGGCATTCCCCACATGGTCGCCCTGGCCGTCGAAGATTCTCCGTATATGGTGATTAGTTTCGAGGACATGTACGGGGGCGGCGACCGCGATTACAGCGACTGCGTGCTGGCAATCGAAATGAGTCACTACAACATCCAGGCCCTTCTCGGTCGCATCGATCCCTGGCGGCGGGCGAAACAACTGGCCCTGTTCGCTGCCATCGCCGCCGTGGTGGTTGGCGGACCCCTCGGATACCTGTCCTGGCGGACCTATCGCCGCCTCAATCGCTTGCGCGCGGCCTCCGCCAAAGCGCAGGCGCTTCTCGAAGCCAACGAACCCGATGCGGCGCTGAAGGAACTCGCGAATGTCCATCGCGAATATGGCAACAACGTGACGCCCGAATTCACCGGCGTCGAGATCGACGTCTGCACGCGCCTTTCCGATATCGGCGGCCTTGCGCGCATCTACGAAGACCACGAAAAGACGTTCAAGGACAAAGAAGATGCGTCGCTCCTGGTGAGTCAGGCACGCCTTGCCGAGGGCCGCACCGCTGGCTACGGCGAAGTGCGCGAGGCCTGGCGCAACCGCGAGTCCCGCCCGGGCGCCTGGCTTGGGCTCGATGCCGATGCCCTGGTATTGCAGGAGAAGCCCGGACAGGCCGAAGCGTTGCTGCGGCATCACCGGTTCGACGGCCCCGACGACAGCTTCCGGCTGATTCGCCTGGCGGCGCTGACTTGCCGCGAGAATCCCGGGGAGGCGCTCAAATTGGCCGATGCGGCCCTCGAGCTTAACCCGAACAGCGCGGAGGTCCACCGTTTTCGCGGGGAAATGCTCGAAGCGCAGGGCGCTTACGAGCAGGCGCGAGCCGCCTTCGAACAGGCGCTTCGTCTGGCCCCCCGGAATCCCCTGTTGCGCGACGCCCTCGGCGAGTTTCTGCGGCGGCGTGGGGACCACGCCGCAGCCCTGGCCGTCTGGATCAAGGCCCTCGAGCACCATGCCACGGGTACGCTCTGGATGAAGGCCCTGTTCTGGCAGCGCATGGCCCGGCCCGTCGTTATCGAGACTGCAAAGCTCCACATACCGGAAGACGGCCTCGATCCGCTTGTGCGGTTCCTTGCCGAGCTGCCGACCGGGCGTTTCTGGGACGATACCGGGTTTGACCGTATCGCGGAGGACCGCCCCGAACTGGCCTCGCGCCAGGACGTGTTCTGGTTGCGACTTTCTCAGGCCCTGAAGACAAACCGGGAGCCCGAAGCCCTCACCCTGCTGAATCTCAACCGGTTTGGCCCGCGCTCATGGCATCCCGAACTCGAGAGTGCCCTCCCGCGCATTCTCACGTACCGCCGCCTGCAATTTATGGACCCGTCCCTGCCCCGCGCGGTAGTGGACGCCCAGGCGCAACGCCACCCCTTCTTCGAAACGCTCGATGCGTGGACACTGGGCACCGGCGCCATTCCCGAGACATTCCACCGGCTTATCCGGAGCGATAGCGCTTTCGCGGCGGCATACCTCGCGGCCGGATGGTACGAGGCCGGACTCATGCTCCTGCCCGTCACCCTGTTTCAGGGCGACTGGCCTCCATGGTTCGTGCGGGACGTGTTTGAAGCCCTCCGTGCGTGCCGCGGCGAAGCCAGGGCCCGCGAATTCTTGAGCCAGCAAACCATGAGCCGAGGGACTCAGCCGTAGGCCATGAAACTGGGGTGAGCGGGGACATGCTCAAAGCGCCGTCCGCGGCGCGGCTACGTGTCCCCGTTCGAGTACCATGCATGGGCGTCCCCGAGATTTCGTAATGACCTGCCTATTGCGAAACGGGGCGGGTTGTGGTTTCATGCTGCTACGGGCAGGTTGCACACCTGTCTGCGAGTAGGGGTCAAAAGAGCCGGTTTGGGGAGAAACCGATATGAACACCGACGATGCCGGAGCGCGTCCGCGCGCGTTTCCCACACTGATCCGAGTTTTATTGGGGTTGCTATTCCTTGCGTCGGCCTTGCTGAAGGTTCTCGATTTCAGCGCCTTCGCCGAGCAGGTGTCGTACTACGGCATCGTGCAGGAAGACACGGCCCTGCAGGTCGTCGCGGGGGCGACCATCGCGCTCGAGGTGATTCTGGGTGCGGCCTTGCTCGCCGGCTGGCACGCCAGATTTGTGTTAGCGGTCACGGCGCTGGTGCTGGTTGTATTCACCGGTCTGATCGCCTACGCGTGGGCATTCAATGACCTCCAGGAATGCGGCTGTTTCGGTTCGTTTCTCGCCGTGTCCCCGGCGATGTCCGTCGCCAAGAACGTGGTTCTGCTATTGCTGCTGCCATTCGCCTGGCCGCGTGCCGCCGTCCAGCCGCAGTTGTACCAGGCGCTTCCCCCGAAGCAGCACGTGCGGATAGGCGGTTTCGTGGCAGGCTGCGTCGTGGGGATAGTGCTGGCGCTGGTGCTCGAGATCGCGGGTTTCGCCATCTATGCGAAATTCTTCCACGACCACATGATCGGCAACCTGGAAGCGAAGATGCTGGTGCCGTCGCCGCCCGGCACTCCGATTTCATATGACTGGCACGCCCTCGATCGGGAAGGCAGCCCCGTGGATATGGCGGTGTTCAAGGACAAGCCGCTGTTCGTTGCCTTCTTCTCGCCGTCGTGCGTGAAATGCGAGGCCCAATTGCCAAGCCTCCAGCGGTTCTATACGGCCCTTGATGGAACAGGCATCGGGTTCGCGGCCTTCTCGACCCGCGAACCGGAGAAGGTTGACGCGGTTCTGAAACGCCAGGGCTGCACGTTCTCCGTCTATAGTCTCGGCGAACAACGCCCGCCCCTCTTCCAGCAGGTCCAGGTGCCTTCGGCGTACCTCTTCTCGAAAGACGGCACACTGGTGTACGAGCAGTTTGACGCAGCGCGCTGGGACGATCCCGCCTTCGTCGCGTTCGTCAAGGGACTGGCGTCTCCGTAAGCGCGGCCGCTTCGAGGAATGCCCGGAAAATGCGGTTGAATTCCGGCCGCTTCCCCACCAGTTTCTCGGGATGGAACTGCACGCCAACCACGAAACGGTCCCCCTCGAGCTCGATGGCTTCCACGATGCCGTCCTCGGCGCGGGCGCTTACGATCAACCCCTCGCCCGTCTGCTTCACCGCCTGGTGGTGATAGGTGTTCACCACCATCTCGTCCTGTTCGAGCAACGCGTGCAGGCGCGTGCCGGGCACCAGGCGAATCACATGCTCTTTTCGCGCCGGACTCGATTTCGGGTAACGGTGCTTGACGGCCACGTCGGCCGGGTGCTGACTCGGGATGTCCTGGATCAGCGAGCCGCCGTAGTGCACGTTCAGAATCTGTTCACCGCGGCAAATGCCCAGCACGGGCAGGTCACAGGCATCGGCGTGGCGCAGCAGCGTGAATTCCAATTCGTCAAGCTCCACGTCAACCTTCTCGAGTTTGGCGTGGGGGGCTTCGCCGTAGTACGCCGGAGCGACATCGATTCCACCGGGAATCAGCACTGCGTCGAGTTCCGCAAGCTTGCGCGGTGTCTCGGCCTCCCCTTCGCCCTGGTAAAACGCAACAACCTCGCCGCCATTGGCTTCGATTGCGCTTCGGTATGGCGCCAGCGGGTCGTTCCTGCCGGCCTCGAGTTCCTTTGCCTGCTGCGTTGTATAGACCAGCGCCACCTTTGGACCCGCAAAGGCCGGCAGCGCCATAAGAAGCGCGAGGGATAGCATCAGAACGGTGCGGCGCGTCATGCCCATATCGTATTACCCTTCGAATCGGCCCTGTTACTTGCTGGTTTCGGATGTGCGCAACACCCTACCGCATCACCGGCCGGAATGCCAACAGACAGCGCCACGGGATGTGGCAACGCCTTGACAGATGTTCAGTACTTGGGTAAAATGCTGAAAAAGAATTCAGAAATCCGCGCAAGGGTCGTGATAGCAGGGCCACCGAGGGCCCGAGGAGGCAGTATGGCGAAGGGATTGACGCGCCGGCAGGCGGACATTCTCAGCTTTATCGTCACGTGCATACGCGATAATGGCATGCCCCCGACCATCGACGAGATCGGGCGGCGGTTCAACATCTCTTCGACCAACGGTGTGAACGACCACCTCGTGGCCCTCGTCCGCAAAGGCTATATCGAGCGTTCCTCGAAGGCGCGGTCCATCCGGGTGACCGAGAAGGGCGCGGCGGGGCTCTACGGGGCCGGCGCGACCATGGTGCCTCTGGTCGGCCGTATCGCCGCGGGATTCCCCATCTTGGCCGAGGAGAACATCGAAGACATCATCCCCGTCTCGCCCGCCCTGGGTCTTGACGAGGGGTATTCGCTCCGGGTGCAGGGTGACAGCATGATCGAAGACGGTATCCTCGACGGGGATATCATCATCGTCGATCCGAAGCGCCGGCCGCGAAAGGGCGACATCGTAGTCGCTCTGGTTGGAGACGAGGCGACCGTCAAGCGGTTTTATCGGCAGGGCGAGACCCTGGAATTGCGCCCCGCCAACGCAGCCATGCAGTCCCTCATGGTTCCTGCGCGGGACGTGCAGATTCAGGGCGTCGTGGTAGGGTTGCAGCGGACACTGGGGTGATCGGACGTCATCTGGCAAACATGGCAAAGCGGCAGGCCGTTGGTACGGCCTGCCGCTTGTCGTTTTGACGCAGATGCGCGGGCTTACTTGCCTTTGAGTTCGACAACAGCGCCGACCGCCTCGAGCTTCTCTTTGATCTCTTTGGCTTCTTCTTCGCTGCAATCTTCTTTGATAGGCTTCGGGGCGCCGTCGACGAGGTCCTTGGCCTCTTTCAGCCCAAGGCCGGTGATGGCGCGCACTTCTTTGATTACCTGGATCTTCTGCGAGCCGATTTCCTTGAGGATCGCGTCGTAGGCGCTGGGGCCTTCGTCGACGGCGGCATCGGCGCCCGCCGCGGCGGGCATCGCACCGGCCATCATCATGGGGGCGGCGGCCGTCACGCCGAACTTCTCTTCGAGGGCCTTGACCAGTTCGCTCAACTCGAGCACCGAAAGCCCCGCGATTTCTTCGATAATCGCTTCCAATTTCTCTGCCATTTCCTCGTAACTCCTGTCACGTTCACGCCGCTCGAGTGTTAGGCGGCGGCTTCTCCATTGGTTTCTTTCTGCTTACGGATCTGGTCAAGCACATTGACCAAATTGCGGGGTACGGCGTTGAGCACGCCCACGAAGTTGCGCAGCGGCGCCACGATGGTGCCAACCACCTGCGCAAGCAGGGCGTCGCGTGGCGGCAGTTCGGCCAGGGCTTTCAATTGCTCGAGCGAAATGATTTTCCCCTCGAGAATCCCGCCGTTCATCTGCACCACGGGCACGTCTTTTCCAAACTCGGCCAGGAGTTTGGCGGGGGCCACGGGGTCATCCGCGAACGCCCACGCGATGGGGCCGTCCAGGAACTGCGCGGCGCCAGACAGCTCGAGTTCGTCCAGGGCCCGTTTTGCCAGGGTATTCTTGAACACCTTAAACTTGACGTTGGCGTCGCGCAATCGGGCGCGCAGCTCGGTCGCCTGACCGGCTTTCATGCCGATATACTTGGTCAGGATGACGATTTCGCTGCCTTCGATTCGTTCCTTGATCTCAGCCACGGCGTCGATCTTTTCCGGTTTAGCCAAAAACAGTCACCTCCCTTCCCTCGCCTCACAAAAAAATCCCGCACGGTCGAAGACGGTGCGGGACAGAATTCACACTGGTGTTCCGTCGTGCTCCGCGGTCTCGGCAGGCGATTTTTAAGGCCACTGGGGCCGCCGGCTGTCTTCGATGCGTTCGTACACGAGGCGATCAATCATTCAAGCGTGCGCAGTTTAGCAAATGCCGGCGGCGCAAGTCAAACGCGCACAGGCTTACAACGCAGGCCGGGCGTGTACGGTTCGCTTCCTTGTCGGACCTTTTCGAAATCGGTACTATGGCCCTTACTTCAGGGAGGAGGATGGTCATGTTGGGAGTGATTCTTGCCATTGTTTCGGGCGCCACGCTCCAGGTGGAGGCGCCTGCCTTTGCCCAGCCGTGGGCCAATGCGCCGGCACAGTTCGACATCACGGAATTCGGACCAGGGGTGACGGCGCGCGTGTTCGACGGCGCCTCGGGCCATGAGCTCCCGGCGAAGGTGCAGCAACAGCTCGATAAGCGCTACGTGTACTGGACTCGTACCGACGACGGGTCGCGCGCGTGCCCGTACATTGTCGAGACAGAGGCGGCCCCAGCGGCTACACCGGTCTTTGTCGGGGCGGGCGATATGCTGGCGTACGGGCGGCGCAACATGACCGCCGATTTGGGCGTCGGTCTCTGGGCAACCGCCATGCCCATCGACTGGGATGACGACGGCGACTGGGACCTTCTCTACAGTTGCCAGGACAAACCCCAGGGCGGCGTCTATCTCTATCTCCAGGAATCTCAGAACGTCTTCCGCCGGGTAAAACGGTTCACCGACGGTGTGTGGTATTGCGCCCTGGCAGACATGAATGGCGACGGCGAAGAGGATCTGCTGGGGGGCGAGCAGTGGTGGGAAAGCGTGCGGGTTCCCGAGGGATGGACCAGGCACGACGGCCCCTTCAAGAAACCCGAGGGGCGTATCCGCGCGTTTCTCTCGCGCCAGGTGGATTGGGACGGCGACGGGCTCCTGGACCTCATCAAGGCCGCCGGCGACTGGGAGGAATACGGCTGGGATATGGGATTCGATGAATCCGGCAACTGGACCCGCGGGCCCCTGCACGGCTACCTCTGGTTTCACAAAAACACGGGCACGAACGAAAACCCGGTCTATGCCGAGGGCATCCGCCTCGAAGCCGACGACACCCCCATCGACGTGTACGGAAATCCCTGTCCCTGCATCGCCGACTGGGATGGCGATGGGGACCTCGACCTGATCTGTGGCGAATTTCGGGACGAATTCACCTACTTCGAGAACGTCGGCACCCGCTCGAACCCGCGCCTGGCCTCTCCACAGCCGGTGATGACGCGCGACGGCCGTCTCCGCATCGATCTGTGCATGATGAATCCCCTGCCGTGCGACTGGAACGGCGACGGCCAGGTCGATCTCGTGGTCGGGCAGGAAGATGGGCGCGTGAGCATCATCCTCAATCTCGGCGTTAACCGGGGCGCGCCGCTCTTTGCCTCCGAGTTCTTCCTGAAAGAGATCGACCCGCCCATCAAGTCCGGCGGACTGGTGACCCCCTGGCTCGATACCGATACCGGGGACCTGTTCTGCGGGAATACGGCGGGATACATTGAAGTGTTCCGCGTGCGGGACGGCGCGTATCTCGAGGGCCAATACCTGCGCGAGGGCCGCGTCCCCTTCCGAATCCAGGCGGGCTACAATCTCAGCATCCAAGGGCCCGCCGAAGAAAAATGGGGCTATACGGTTCCCTGTCTGGGCGATCTCGATGGCGACGGCCAGAAAGAGATCGTCTACAACTCCATCATCGGACGTATCGAGCGCCTCCTGCTCCAGCGCATCGGGCTGGTGACCCGCGGGCCCGTCCGGGTGGCCTGGCCCGGCGAGCCGCCCTATCCCGAGTGGAACTGGTGGAAACCATATCCCGAGCATCTCGTCGTGCAATGGCGTACCCGGCCCAATGTGCTGGATTGGGACGGCGACGGCCGCCAAGACCTCATTGCGGTCGATCACCAGGGCTACCTGGCGTTCTACCGGAATTCTGGCGAGGTCCTGGAACCCGGCAAGCGGGTGTTCCTCGACGAGAAGGGCGAGCCCCTGCGCCTGAACGAGGGCATCGGCGGAAAGAGCGGGCGAGCCAAGTTTCACCTGGTTGACTGGGACGGCGACGGGGATCTCGACCTTGTTCGCAACACCAGGAACACGGGCTGGTTCGAAAACACCGGTGACCACCGTTACGTCTGGCGGGGCGACTTCCCGGTGCGCGTATTGGCCGGCCACACCACCGCGCCCCAGGCCGTGGATTGGAACGGCGACGGCAAACTCGACCTCCTGGTGGGCGCTGAAGACGGCCGCATCTACTGCTACCACCGGGCGGCCCTCGAAGAACCCGGCAAGATTGACGCCAGCAAGAAATGAAGACTTCTCGAGGCCGTCCGGTGGGCTGATGCACCCGGCGCTGCCTGCCTCGATAATTCGGTTTCTGGAAGCCGAGAATCCTCCCCCAGAACGCCTTCCGGCGTTCCACCCCCTCCGAAGGGGGAGATGCGCGACGGCGTTGAGGTGGCATGCGCATCTTGCGCATGATTGTGGCTCTGGCCGGGGCTTCTGAGCATGACAGTCCCGATTTTCGTCGCCTATGGGTGAGCCGCGGGCTCATGGTGCGCTGTCACGCAAAGACGATTCGTGCGGGCCGCATGAATGCGATTGCCCTGAAAGCGCAGCCCGCTACCCGAATCCGGGTAAGCGATCGGCCTCTGGAGAGTGCAGGGCAAGTCGCGCGGATACGTGTGACGCAGCCCCGGGATCACAGTCCCCACCCATTCTTCAGAACCCTGGAAGGGCTCAACAAAGAAGCCGGGCCAGTTCGACCCCGTTCCGGGGTCGGGTTATTTTTTGATTTCCGATCCACGGGCTACGCCCGCGGCTACTCAAATTCGACCCCGTTCCGGGGTCCTTCCACGACGCTACACCACGTCTGCGTGCGGCGTCCGATGTCCGCATGACCGTCGGGGGTGCCGGTCCCACACCGAAGGAGGCCGGAGCTGGTTTCGGATGTCTGATGCGTGTCATCCGTGAAATCCGTGGTCAAAACCTCCGAATTCTTGGACCCCGTTCCGGAGACTACACCGCGGCCTGGGGTCAGGAAGCGCTCACCCGTGAAGCACGCGCGATTGACGTCCCTTGCAATCGGAAGGGCCCTACGGCTGCGCTTCGAGCACGTCGAGGGGTATCCGGCCTGTGGTGTTCTTCAGCCAGATTGCGTGATATCCCGGCTCAAGACCGTCACCGTGGAATACGATATGCGAGGTTTGCGGCTCGGGGCTTGCGAAATCCACCTGTCCCAGGCGCTTTCTGTCGGCCCACACTTCGGCGGCGCCGTAACCGGGACCGGTCGGACTCCAGAGCGCGAACCCGGAACAGAACACGTTCCATTTGGCGGCCGCGTTTTCATGTTTCGACACCGCCCCAAGGCCATAGAGAAAGTTATCGTCGCGCACCTCTTCCCAATGGTCCCGGTGCTGGGCTGCGCCAACCAGCCCTTCGGTGAACAGGTACCGGAACGCGGCCGGCGCAAAACCGCCCGTTACTGTGAACTCCGTCACATCGGCATGGCTGAATGCGGCGGCCAGAAGCCCGACTGCCCCTGTCTTCTGATGAAAAGCTCCCGTCCAGACGGGCATGCCGTCCAATGCCACCCCGGCCACGTCGGGGGCAGTCCAGGAGACGGCGCATGTCTTTGGGGCGGCAGATAATGCGCCTTCGGCCACGATCTGCCGCGCTCCGGCGTCATTGGAGGTGAAGAGAGTCCAGCCGTCGCTTCGCAGCTCGAGGCCGTCGAGCCGGCTCAGTGTAAACGGATGCGGCGGGGCGTCGGAAGTGGGCTGGTTGGGTCCGAAAGGCGCGGTATGGCCCCAGACAACGGTGATCGTCCCGTGGAGGGTGGCCTGCATCACAAGGCTCCCGGCCACGCCCGTTTCGCGCAGCAACGCGATGCTGGGACCGCCGTGGCCGCTGAAATGAAACCCGTGCTTGCGGTAGGGCGCGGCCCACGGGCGCGAAGCGAGATTGATGGTGCCGTGTCCGGCGCTGTCCCGCGATGGAAACATGACATTGAACGCGCCGTTCTGGTCAATGAACCCGGTCAATGTCTGCCCCCAGATGCCAAAATGCTCATGTTCGACCGGTTCTGCGTGCCAGACCGAGCCGTGTTGCCACAGGGTCCAGGCGTGGGGGTCCATGGCCTTCTCGAGGGGTGCCCGCCAGATGCACTGGAAATTGCGGTTAAGGGCGACGGACGTCGCAGGTGCGTAGATGAAACCTTCGTGGACGAATGCGGGGAAAAACTCCATGAGCGGCGGATGGTAGCCCGCTTGTTCCGGGTGCAGCAGGAGTGTTTCGCCAGTGTAAGGCCCTTCGGGATGGTCCGCCCGCCTGCCGACGAGGGCCCACCCGTAATAGGGGCCGGAATCCGTGAGGGTGAGAGCCAGCCAGTCGTGCTCGCGGGGGACAAGTGAGGTCGCGTACATCCGGCGGTACTTGCCTGCCAGGGGCTTCTGGTCGCGCGTGGTGGTGATGGGTCTCGGAGCCGGGTGAAACGGCCCCTCCGGGCATTCCGCCCAGGCGTAAGCCGCGCCGCCATTGGCGTCGGGGGGCGGGTCGGCGGCGTTCTGCCAGTTGAGATTGGGCGTTCCCCAATCGAAGGCCATGTGGTAACGCCCGTCCGTGTACGCCATCGACACATCGGGTGCACGGGTGAACGGCATCACCTCGCCCTCGAATGTGTGGGGCTCGCCCGTGAAGACCGGGCCGGTTTCTTCCCACGAGTTTCCGGCGTCTGTCGAGCGAAACACGGTGCATTTGCTGGGCGCCTCGATGCTTGGCGCGTATCCTTTGACGTAATGCCCCACGTAAACGTACCAGTTGCTGCTGACGGGGTCCTCGAACAGGAACCCGTTGACCGGCCATTCGTACGGTGGCGCGCCCCGGTGGATGGGATTGCCCGGGAGCCGCTCGAACGCGTCAAACGAGGGATCCCCGAGCACCGGATGCCGCAGCCAGCTTTCCCGGAATGCGGGGTCTGCGAAATCGCGCCCCGCCGACTCCTCGCTTCCGCCACAACACGCCATGCTTACCAGAACATACGCGCAGAATCCCATAACATACCCTTTCCACGGTCTTTCGATGCTTGAAGACGCATTGTAGCACCCGTTTCACTGCCGAAACACCGGTCCGCGCCGCTTCTGGAAGCGAATCTCGAAGGCCAAAGGGGGGATGCTCACTCGCCTTTCGAGCCAAGTCCTCGAAACACACACCTGATCCAGGCAAGGCCGATGCCGCCCACGGCGAAATCCGTCGCGAGCCGTCCCCAGAAAACGCCTTCGAGCCCCCAGAGCAGCGCGCCGAGCCAGGATAACGGGATGAGCAGCACCAGTACCCGGATGGCATTGAGCGCCGTGGCGGAGAGGGGCTTGTGCATGCCCGTCAGGAAGAACGTGCAGTAGCGGTGCACTTCCATCATGCCGTAACCGAAAGAAATGATGCGCACGTAGGAGATAAACGTCTTTGCGACAGCGGGATCGTCTGTGAATAGCGCCGCCAGCCAGGGGGCGCCTACGAAAAACACCACCGTTGCCAGGCCCCCGTAGCCAAGGGCGAATCCCATGGCCAGTTTGCGCGCGGTTCGGACACGGTCGAGCCGCTGCGCTCCGAAATTCTGGCTGATAAACGGCGTCAGCGAAATCCCCAGGGCCATGGGGATGACAAAGGCGAACATCTCGATGCGGCTGGCCGCGCCGGCAGCGGCCACGGCTTCATTGCCGAAATGGCTCAACAGCCGGGTGATGACGCTTGCGGAAACCGGCATCAGGATCAGGCTCAGGACGCTCGGTACGGCGAAGCTCATGATCTGGCGCAACGACAGCATGTACTGCGCCAGGTTCCATGACCCCCAGGCAAGCAGGCGGTGCTTCCGGTACAGCAGATACACCAGCCACACGGCGGATGATGCCTGCGAAATCACGGTTGCCAAGGCGGCGCCCCGGATGCCCATGGCCGGGCAGCCGAGGAATCCGAAGATCATGATCGGGTCCAGGATCATGTTGAGAACCGTCCCGAATACGGTTAACAGGCTTGCCCCCTTCGAATCGCCGGCTGAAATCAGAATGCCGCCTCCCACCATGGGGAAAGTCATGAATAGAACCCCCGCGAACCACGTGCGCATATACTCTCCAACGAGCGGCAGCGTCGTTGCGTCCGCGCCCAGCCGCCTGAAGACCGGTCCAATGCTCAGGTAGCCGCCGACGGACATGACGGCCGTGACCGCCAGGGTGAGCATGAAGCCGTGTGTGACCAGCCTGGCGGCACGCGCGTGATCGCCGCTGCCGATGGCGTGGGAGGTGAGTGTGGTCACCCCGGAGCCAATGCCGCGGGCGATGCTGGTCAATAACATCACGACGGGAAAGGTGAATCCCATGGCAGCCAGGGGGAGTGTGCCCAGGCGCGACACGAACCAGGTGTCCGTGAGGTTGTAGGCGTTCATGGCGAAAGTGCCGGCCAGCATGGGAAAGGCCATCGAAAACAGCGTGCGGCCCACGCTGCGTTGAACCAGAACAGACATTAAGATCCCTTCTTTACGTGTGCGCGCGTCCCCCGGGGCTCTCTCGCAACCGCCAGTCTCCTGGCAGCCAACGGGTGATCGGAACGGTCTGTATGCGCGCCGAGTTGGAAACACGGGAACGGCGTGGCTACGCGCCGGATTCGTCACCTCGTTCCAGCCAGCGGAGGTTTTCCACGTCCTGCAAGTCCTGCGGCTTTCCGCTTGCCAGCCTGGTACGTATCAAATCCGCCCTCGAAATGAACGGGATAAGGAAGCCGTCAAAGGGAGTCTTCACGATTCTACCATGCTTCCTCGAATTCCACACATGGTATGGAGAACATGACAGCCAACCGGAGCGGGGGCCTTCCCATCTGATAGAGGCAGTCCGCGGCGGTCCCGCTGGCAAACCTCGAGGGTGATTCCGTGCAAATTTGGTGCGCCGGCTGTTTCCGCGTCATAATGACCCGGTTCGAGTGAGTCGGGCCTCAATACAAGGAGAATCGCAATGCGCGGCTTGGTGTGTGCAATGACGGTACTGGTGGTCTTCGTGGGGGCTGCTTTGGGAGCCGAAACCCTTTACGTTGCGACGAACGGCAACGATGCGTGGTCCGGCAAACTCGCGGCGCCCAACGCCGACGGTACCGACGGCCCCTTCGCCACGCTGCAGAAGGCCCGCGACGCGATTCGCGCCATCAAAGCCGGCGGCCTGCCCGTGGGCGGCGTCGAGGTTGTGGTGGCGGCTGGCGTCTATGCCATGGATGCCACCCTCGAGTTAACGGGTGAGGATTCCGGCACCCCCGCCAACCGCATCGTGTACCGGGCCGCTGACGGCGCGGAAGTGCGCCTTCTGGGCGGCAAGGTGGTCAACAACCTCCAGCCGGTAACCGATCAGGCCATTCTCGACCGGCTCGACGAGTCCGCCCGCGGCAATGTGCTCCAGGCCGACCTGAAAGCCCTCGGCATTACGGATCTCGGCAAGCCCGACAGCGGAGGCATGGAACTTTTCTTTGCTGACAAACCCATGACCGTCTCGCGCTGGCCGAACGAAGGGTTCGTGCGTATCCAGGAACTTGTGGTCGACGACGGCCACCAGATTCATGGCCAGAAAGGCAGCAAGGTCGGCAAATTCGTCTACGAAGGCGACCGGCCTGCGCGCTGGCTTAACGAAGAAGACCCCTGGCTTCACGGCTACTGGTTCTGGGACTGGTCCGATGAGCGCAAACCCATCACGAGCATCGACACCGGGAACCGCATCATCGAGCTGGCGGAACCGCCGCACACTTACGGCTACCGGAAAGGGCAGTGGTACTACGCCTTGAACATGCTCTGCGAAATCGACTCGCCCGGCGAATGGTACGTCAACCGCGACACAGGCGTGCTCTATTTCTGGCCGCCCGCGCCCATCGACAGTGCCACCACCCTCGTGTCGGTCATTCCCACCATTGTTTCGACGAAAGGGGCGTCGTTCGTGACCTTCCGCGGATTCACCTTCGAAGCGTGCCGCTCGACGATGCTGGCCATTCAAGACGGCGCGGTGAATCGCGTAGTCGCATGCGTGTTCCGCAATGGCGGCCGCGGCGCCGTGAGCATCTCGGGCGGCGCCAACCACGGCGTCATCGGTTGCGACATCTACCAGATGGCCGGGGGCGGTATCTCCATCAGCGGCGGCGACCGCACCACCCTCACGCCCGCCAACCATTTCGCCGAGAACAACCACATCCACGACTACGCGCGGTGGTACCGGATGTATCACACAGGCATCCACCTTAACGGTGTGGGCAATCGGGCTTCGCACAATCTCATTCACAATGCCCCGCATATGGCCATGGGTTTCGGCGGCAACGACCACCTCATCGAGTTCAACGAAATCTACAACGTCTGTTTCGAGTCCAACGACGCCGGGGCCATTTATACCGGCCGCAATTGGACCATGCGCGGCAACATGCTCCGCCACAATTACCTCCACGACATCACCGGTTTCGAGAACCGGGGTTGCGTGGGGATCTACCTCGACGACATGTTCTCGTCGGCCGACCTGATCGGCAACGTGTTCTACAACGTCACCCGCGCGGCGTTCATCGGCGGGGGGCGCGACTGTACGGTCGCCAACAACATTTTCGTGGACTGCAAACCGGCCATGCACCTCGATGCGCGGGCCCTGGGTTGGGCCCACGGCCACGCCGACGGGTGGCTCGAGGAAGCCGCGGAGAAAGGGACGCTGTCGGACATCGCCTACAACAAACCGCCTTACAGCGAACGGTATCCCGCGCTGGTGACGATTCTCGACAAGGAGCCCAAAGCGCCCGAGGGCAATGTCATCACCCGGAACATCTGCTGGGGCGGTGAATGGGACGGCATGCAGGACGAGGCGGAGAAGTACGTGACCATCGAAAACAACCTGATCCAGGAGGATCCGCATTTCGTGGACGCCGAAAACAAGGATTTTCGATTGAAGGACGATTCCCCCGCCTTTGCGCTGGGATTCCAGCCCATCCCCATCGAGAAGATCGGCCTCTACGAAAGCCCCGACCGCGCGAGCTGGCCCGTGGAACGGTAGGCGCGAACAGCGAAAGGCATTTCCACCGGGAGACGCCGAGGTCGCGGCGGAACGAGAAAGCTGACACTGAGTGTGAATGCTCAGTTTTCCGGCCGCACGATTTTCAAAAGTTGTTCGCGCAGCGGCGGCAAGTTACTCCGCACGGTTTGCCACAGTATTGCCGGATCGATCCGCTCGTAATCGTGAACAAGGACATTGCGCATTCCTCGCATCAACTGCCAAGGAACGTGCGGATATTTTGTTTGAATTTCTTCCGGAACCAATCTCGAAGCTTCACCAATCACCTGGAGATTACGTATCACAGCGTCAATAACAAGGGGATTTTGTGAAAACTCGGAGAATTCCATGTCCTGGGTATAGACTTCTACCCGCTGGATAGCTTCCAGAATGTGCCGCACCCGAAATTGCCATTGCCTAGCCAATTAGGACGGCCTCCTTAAGAATATTCTCCTTCAACTCTTCATGCAGGGCGTTGCGCATAACAAGGTCCACCGGCGTGCCATCAAGGATTTCTTCGATGCGCTGCTGTATGGCGATATACTCGAAGAGTCCCACCGGCCGTTGCGGATCCAGTTCCACGAGGAGGTCCACATCGCTGGCGGCATCTTCTTCCCCCCGCGCCAGTGAGCCAAACAGGGCGAGCGAACGGACGCCCATTCCCACAAGTTCTGTTCGGTGCTTTCTAAGCCTCTTTATGACATCTTCTCGCTGCATGGCCATCGGTCCTTTGGTCTTTCTTGACAGCATATCACGATTCTCTGTCAGGGAGAATTTCAGATCATGTTTTTGCGGTTCTCGTCAGATACGTCCAGGCGCGCCTGAAGCGGGACTTCCACCGATGCCGCAGGCACGACATAAGACAGCCCCGGGTGATTCAAATTCGACTGCTCCGGAGTCGCTGCAAAACAACGCGGAGGCGCGGGCCCGGTTCGTGAACCCCTTCGTTGCATCAAGAAACCGGTTCCTGCAGGCCAGGAATCCCCCCCGGAACGCTTGTCGGTTCCACCCCCCTCCGAAGGGAGATGCGGCGGCGTTGAGGCGGCATGAGCATCATGCTCATATTTGTGGCGCCTTCCAAACGGGGACACGTAGCCGCGCCGCGGACGGCGCTTTGAACATGTCCCCGTTCGCCCCCATTTTCGCCGGCTGCGGGAGAGGCGACGGGTTCGTGGTTTGGCTTTCCCCGGGATTACGCCACGATGGTGTTGTTGAGCACGACGGCCTGGCCTTCGTCGCAGACGACGGCACCGGCGGAACCGGATTGAACCTGGTTGTGCTGGACGAGGTTGCCGCGGCTGTCGCCGGTCACGTGGATGGCGGTTATCATGGGCGGTTCTTCGCGCCGGTTGATGATCGTGTTGTTCGAGATGCGGCACAGGGCCGCATCTTCGAGGTACACCCCCCGGTACATCGGCGATACGAGCTGGCAGTCGGAGATCGCGATCCCCGAGCACCGGGTCAATGTCACCGCCCCGCCGCGGGCCTCATCCCCGTAGGCCAGGCCCGACAAGATGTTGCCGGTGATGGCGCAGTCCTGGCAGTCTTGCAGCA
>CAZFOG010000010.1:19276-37890 GCA_964520685.1 uncultured Nitrospiraceae bacterium
CACGAGGCCGCCGACATCGTGTTGTCCCTGTCTCCACGGCCTGTGATTGATGGTGTTGCCGGTCATGGCGACCTGGGCGCAATTGGCGAGTTCGATATTGGCGGCCGTGCCGCTGTAGATGGTGTTGCCCGTGATGGTGACAGCGCGTTCGGCGTATCGCATCGCGATGTTCATGTTGCGGTCGCCAATGACGTTCCCGGTGATGCTCACGACGCGTATGGACGAATCACCGGGCAAAGCGCGCCCGGTCATGACTATGTTCGCCCCGCCCACGTCGGGGGTGGCCTGGAGGGTGTTGCTCGCGATGGTGTATTCGCTGATCAGGCCGTCGTCGGGCACCTCGAGCACAATCTCGCCGCTGGCGCCTTCTTCATAGCCCGAGTTGTATTCGATGTCGTTGCCCGTGATCTGGACGTTGTGGACGTCCCCGTTGAACTGGCGGATTCCGGCCCGGGCGCAGTAGCTGATGTGGTTCCCGGCGATGATGCACTGGTGCAGGTTGACGGCGTCGAAAAAGATGCCCGAGTCGCTGCAGTTGTAGATGTGCGAATTGGCGATGAGCGGGTTGCGGTTGCGCTCGACGAGATGAATGCCGTAACGGCATTCGCGCATGAGCACGTTCTGAATCGTGCACTGCACGGTTCGGACCAGTTCGATGCCGTCGGCTTCGGGATGACGGCCGAGAACCTCGAACCCTTGCAGCACCGGGAACCGCTCGCGCTCCCACGTGTGCTCCTGAAACGTCTTCGGGTTGGCCGTGCCCTGATGGTCCCCGATTACCCGGATGGCCGGCCCGGGCCCCGCCATGAGCAGCCGCGATGTCCCCTGTGCGCCCCGCACACCTACGTAGCCGCGCTGGGTGGTATCGAGCACCAGGGGCGCCGAGAGCAGGTACGAGCCTTTTCCCAGCTCGAGTACCCCGCCGCCTTCGTCGATGGCCCGTTGCAAAGCCTGCGTATCATCGGTCTGGCCGTCGCCCTTCACCCCGTATGCGTCTGCAATTGCCATGATCATTCCTCCTGTTCCGTGCGCCTGCTCATGGTAACTGGAATGCCGCACTTAGGCAATCGTTCCGAATTAACGGTGGGCGGATGTGGGCTGATGGCGCTCGCCCGGCGATTTGCGTGGACGGGGTGGACCGAGTGGACGGAGACAAGGCCTGCGGCCCTCTCGGCTTGGGTGCCCGGGGGTCTGCGCGGTTGCAGTACCGAGAACTCACCTTGCGGGCGCAACGTAGATGCGGCATCCTGCCGCATCCCGGAGACTGCGGCGGCCACAGCAAACCGCGGCGCAGCCAGAAAGCCGGTCATGAGCACGATGCGCATGCCACTTTAGCAGTCTGAGCAGGCGGTAGGGACATGCCATAGCCGACAGACCGGTACGCCACCATCACTTCGCCGGGGCAACAGTCAACCGCAGGGTCTCACCGGGGTTGACGGCGATGGCAAGGCCGTTGTGCAACTGGCGGCCGGTATAGGTCTTCTGCGTCTCGCCGTCGCCGAGGGTCACGGTGTAGGCCTCCTCGGGCTCGACGGTGAACCATTCGGGGATGGTGTTCATGCGGGGCCAGTCTCTCTGGAAACCCATGTAGACGCGGTGGCGTGGCAGGTTGAACTCGAGGGTGCCGCGGTACTCCGCATTCGCGCGCACCACGATGGCAATGCCGCTGCCCGAAGGCGCCGCGCCGATCTCGAGTCCCTGTTGCCATGGCCGGGCAATGACGCCCTGCGTGTGCATCAGCGCGTGGATGAGCACCGTGCGCACCCCATTGGACTGGAGTTTCATGGTGCCCCACAGTTCGCCGTTCTCGAGGCGTGACGGGTGGTCGACGAGGTTGTTCTTTGTTTCCCGGTCCACCCACGCAAACCCTTCGGCGACAGGCACCCGGTTCAACAAATAGAGCGCGCCCTCGATCGAGTCGGCGTATCCGTCGATGGACTCGCCTTCCCAGGCGTAATTCTCGTACAGCGGCTTCATGGTGTTGCGCAGGGTGCGCTCGACTTGCGGGCGGTATGTGCTCGTGCCCATGGCCATGTCGTAGCAGAGGTAGCCGACGTAGTTGTAGCCCCAGCCGTCGCTGAGACGGCCTTCTTTTTTGTCGATGGTGTCGTACATCATGCCGTCCTCGTTACACCCGCGCGCGAGGATCGCGTCGAAGATCTGTTTCAGACGCGGTGCATGCTCGGCCGCTTTGGCCGGCCGGTGCGTGACCTCGACCGCGTGGAGGAGTCCCAAACCGCCGATGATCTCGCAGCCGTGGTCCCGCAGCCGCGCGGGGACGAAATCATCCTGGGCGAAATAGTAGTCCGCGAGCCGGTCGCCCCAATCGAGGTAGTGTTCATCGCCAGTCATGGTGTAGAGCCGCGCGAGGGCCTGGAGCTGTTCGCCATTGACCTCGACGTTCTCCGAGGGAATCTTGCCGAACGGCGTCTCGATTTTCGCTGTCGCCCAGAGGTCGTCTTCGATGGCCCGCATACGGTCGAACCATTCGTCCGGCCCGGTCACTTCGACCATGGCGATGAGGCCGTCCTTGACGTATTCCGACGCCTGGAACACCACCTCTTCCCAGGCAGTGTCTGTGGCGGGGGCGCCCTTTTCGAAATCCCACGGGACCGGTATGCGGTCGTAGGTATTGCACAGGGCCTGCTCGCGGTCCAGAATCGCGCGCACGGGGCCGTTCAGCACGTCTTTGTCCACCACAAACGCCGCCCAGAGCAGGAAGGGATAGCAATCCGCGGCCGTATCGCGGTAGTTCCACTTGCCGTCAGCCTTGTAGAGGCCGGTCCCGGGATCGATCTTGGTAAGCGCGATGTCATGGAGCCAGCGGTGCACCTTGCTCAGGGCATGCCCCGCGATGGGCGCCGACGCCGACGCCTGCTCGAACGGGTCCTGGGCTTGTGCCGTCAACGCGGCCGCCACAAGAACACCCGCCACTGCCACCATCAACCGCTTGCTCGATTTCATGACCATGCCCCCTCTCACTCTTGCGCGGAAATGCGTTGGAAGCAGTGTATCGCCTTGACGGCGGGATTGCCACCCGTGCTTGATGACGGCCGGGGCGTAACCGAGCGCCGGTTGGGCGGATGGGGCAGGAATCCCGCGCTGAATGGCGTCGTTATATACCCAGGGTGCGGGTACATGGCGACAGGTCCCCGGCGTGTTTGGTATGCTGGCGCACAACATGCAACCGCGTGTTGGTGTCAGGGCTGCGACCTGCCGCAAGGAGGATGACGAGGTGAGTGCTGTTACGAAACTGCTGCCGGTGCTGCTATTGTGCGCGGCGAGTTCCCAGGGGCCGGTCAACGAGAATCTGACGCTGCACCGGGGGGAGCCGGTCGAGAACGTTCAGGGCGTGACGTTTGACGGCGCGGCCTTCGCGGTGCCGGGAACGGGCACGCTCCCGCGCGAGGAGGTATCGCTCATCCTGTTCCAGCCTGCCGGAGCAGCGGGCGCGGCGGGCGCCGAGGCGGCGGGGGTCCAGGGTCTCACGGAACTCGCCCGGGAGATGCTCCCGAAGGGGCAGTCCCTGGCGCAGCAGTTCCCGGGCACCGGGGGCGTGATTCTCGTCGATGACGGCACGTTCGTGTACAACGATGACGGCACCCACACCTACCGCTACCACTTCGCCGGGCTGGTGCTCAAGGAAGAGATGAAAGAGTGGGCGCAATTCGCGTCGGCCTTTACGGAGGGCCGGAGCCGGGTCCGGGTGCTCGAGGCGAAATCCATCGCACCGGATGGCACGATTCACACCCTTCCGGCGGAGGCCCTGCGCGTGGGCAGCCCGTCCGAGGAGATGCAGTTTTTCAACCCCAGCCGCAAGGTGCTGGGCGGCGTGATCCCGGGCGTCGAGATCGGGTCCATCGTCGAATACATCTACGAATACGATACCTACAACCCCGAAGACCCGCGCCTGTTCTTCGCCGGATACTATTTCCAGTCCACCGAGCCTGTGGCCCTGTCGCGGGTGACCGTCGAGGTCCCCGAAAATCTGCCTTTTAACCACTACACGCGCCATTTCCCCGACCCGGCGAAATCCGAGCCCGCGGTCGAGCGTGCGAACGGCCGGGTCCGCTATACATGGGCCCTCGAGGATATGCCGCCCCTGGTGCCGGAACCCCAGATGCCGCCTCAGGCCGATCTCACCCCGCGCATGGAAGCCTCGGTATTCGAGTCGTTTGACGAGGTGTTCGCCCTGCAGCGCGATCTGCAGCGTTCGCGCATGAAACTCACGCCCGAGATCGAGGCGGAAGTGGCGGAAATCACCGCAGGCGCCGAGACCGTCGACGAGAAACTCGCGCGCATTTACCACTGGGTGCAGACCAATACCCGTTATATCTCGATCAAAGGCAGCCTGGGGTCCGGATTGTCCGGCCATACCGCCATGGAGACCTTCCAGAACCGGTACGGCGATTGCACAGACAAAGCGATCCTCTTCTCGACGATGTGCCAGGCCATCGGCGTCACGAGCTACCCGATCATTCTCTCGACAAACGACAACGGCATCGGGGTGACCGAAATCCCGACCATTGACGGCAACCATGCCATCTCGGAGGTGGAACTGGAGGACGGACGCCGCTTCTACCTCGACACGACCGCGCAAGACTTCCGGTATCCCTATTTCCGGGCCGACGACCACGGGTGCATTGCGGTCAACGCGATCCGCGGCGATTTCAAGACCATCCCCGTGCCTCCGCCACAAGACAATGCGCGCCATTCGGTGCTCGATGCGGAACTGGCGGCCTCGGGCGATGTCGCGGTGCGCACCCGGAACGAATACACCGGCACCATCGAGGCAGGCATCCGGGCTTTCTGGAAGACGGTCCGCGAAGACGAGCGCGGCGACCGTATGACCGAATACGTGAACTCGCTGAGTCCGGGCGCGGTGCTCGAGGACTTCACCCTGTCCGAGCTGGCCGACCTGAGCGCGCCGGTCCGCATGACGCTTGACTACCGGCTTCCGGGCCATGCCATCCGCGCGAAAGAGCTGATGTATTTGCGCATGCCCACGCTCGAGCGCACCTTTCCCGAGGTGGCCCTCGAGTCGCGCCGGTTTCCCATCCAGTACATGACCACGGAGGAGCGCAATCTCACCCTCAACCTGAAACTCCCCGAGGGGTACCGCCTAAAATGGGCGCCCCCGCCGCTGCGGTTCACGACGCCCTACCTCGAATACGAGGCCGTTTACGAGGAAACGGATTCCGGGGTATGGCTCAGGGAGGTATTCCGCCGGTTACAGCGCATCGTCCCGGTCGAGGCCTATCCCGAGTACCGTGACGCGTTGCGGGCCATTGCCGCGTTCAGCGCCAAAGAGATTTTCGTGACGGAGGAGGGTTGATCCGATGACACGCATGCGATACGCGATACCGCTGATACTGGCGGCGGTGATGATGGCCTCGGCCGGGGCCGACACCCTCTACCTGCGCGACGGCGAGCAACACCCCGGCAGGCTCGAGAAGATGACCGAGGATACCGTCTGGTTCGAATCGCCCGAGGGCGTCCTCGAATACCCCAAGTCCGACGTGCTCAAAATCCAGTTACAGCAGGCGCGGCAATACGACGAGGTCGAGACGGTCGACCAGATCACCGACCCGGACCTTCTCGCATGCCTCGAAAGCCTGCCGGGACGCGAGCAGTTTCCCGCGGCGGGATACGTCACGCTGTTGCACCGCCAGACCATCGACCTGCGGGAAGAGGGTGTCATGAAGGAAACGGTCCGGCACATCGCGCTGATTCTCCAGCAACGCGGCGAGGACGTGGCCACCGCGAACGTGTGGTATTTCGAAGACACCGACGAACCGCGCGTCGATTTTGCCCTTACCGTTACACCCGAAGGGAACGTGCTGCATCTCAGCGACGCCGCCCTCAAGTCCGAGAGCATCTATTCGCGCCTGCCCGAGTACCAGCGCCTCGCGCGGTTGCGCTTCGCGTGCAAGGAACCCCGGCCGGGCTGCGTCATCGACGTGCAATACACCGTCGAACGCAAACGGGGCGGTCCCTTCGAGCCCGTTTACGCCACGGCCGTCTTTCGTGAGCAGGAGCCCATTCAGCGCAAGGAAGTGATTGTCCTTACCCCCGAAGGCGAAGCGAAACGCATCACGAGCGACTTGCACGCGCCCGGGGAGGTGCAGGGCGAGTCCAGCGAACAGGACCACACGTGGAAACTTGCGCGCGTACAGCCGGGGCTTCCCACCGAACCCTTCATGCCGCCCCTGACCCATATCGGGCCGACCCTCACCATCGCCGAGGCCGCGTCGTGGGATGAGCTGGCGAGGGCTTACGATAGTGCCCTCGCGGAACTGCCGCCGTTGTCCAGCGCGCTCGCGGCCCGCGCAAAAGAATTGGCCGGGGCCGGCGGCGCCGCGGCCGTTCGCCATTTCGTTGCGCGAAACATCCGGACCGCGCCCGTGTCGCACTGGCATTTCCGCATTGTCCCGCATGATCCGAACGCGACCGCGCAGCGGGGCGTTGCCAACGAACTCGACAAGAACGTCCTGTATTGGCGCATGCTCGAAGCCGCCGGCATCGAGGCCAGCTTCGCCCTGGTGCGCAGCCGCGAAGCCGGACCCTGGCCGGCCGGCACGCCCTCGTTGCGGGCCTTCGACCGCTCGGCCGTCTACATTCCGTCGATAGAAGCCTTCACCTCCGCGGAGAGCGACGTTTTGCCATTCGAGACCCTGCCCGGCTCGCTCCAGGGCACGTGCGCGCTCGGGTTCCCCTATGGCGCGGATACTCCGGAACTCACGCAACGCGCCAAACCCGAAAACGAGCGCGATGCGACGCGGTTCGAAGCCGTGTTGAATGAGGACGGCTCCCTGGCGCTGGCCGTAACCTTCTCGGCCACGGGAAACGCCCAGGCGGGGCTGCGTGGCCTTAAGGATCTCGATGAGCAGATGCTCCGCAACCGCCTGACGCAGTTCGCGGCGTTCCTGCATCCCTCCGCGGTGCTCGAGGATTACGAAGTATCGGACCTCGCCGATTTGGCCGTCCCGCCGGAGCTCACCTTGCGCTGCCGGATTCCCGAATTCGCGGTCAAGGCCGGTGACGACCTCATGATGTTTACGTTGCCCGCCGTGTCGTACAGCGCCCACATGGTCGGGCGCCCGTCCCGCGGATTTCCGATGTTCTGGGACCACGCGTCGATGGAAACCACCGAAGGGACCATCACGCTGCCCGGCGGCTACGAGGTTTACTCGCTGCCGGAAGCCGAAACGTTCACGTCCGAGGTGGCCGAGTACCGCGCGCAGCTTTCCGCGAAAGACGGTGCGGTCGTTTTCGAGGACATGTATGCCCTGAAGGTCGCGGAGGCGCCCGCATCGGCCTACCCCGGCTACAAACAATGTCTCGAACGCCGCGCGGGCCTTGCCCGCCAGCGGATTATTCTCAGCCGCAAGTGACGGCACGGAAGGGTTCGCATTGCTCAAGCAGCATCCCGGCGCCCGATCGGGTCCGGCTGCATCGCGAGAACGCGGCTCCGTTACCGCAGCGCTTTGGCGATGGCCTCGAGCTGGGCCAGATGCGGGGCGTAGACGCTACCCTGGCCGTCGATGGCCACTTCGATGCTGACCACGCCATTCTGAGCATTGACCGCGCGGATGTAATCGATCATGGCCTGGTCGGAATGCTGCGGGCCGTCAGCCTTGCCCCAGCGGGTGCCGAGATGGGCGAGGATGTGCCAGAGCATGCCTTCGGGCGCCGGATACTGCTCCGGCAGCACCGTGAACGAGTTCTGTTCGCCGGCCGTATAGTCCTGCTCGTGGGTCAGGCGTGAGAAGGCCTTCTCGAGGTTGGTGCCGGGGTTGAACGCGAGAATCGAATCGGGGTTGCCCGCGCGGCACGCGGCCGCCCACGTCGACCAGTTGCTGGGCTGTTCCAGGTTGTCCCACCCGGCGGTGTTGTACGACCCGTCGAACCACCATCCGTGCACGTCTCTGCCATAGCGTAACGACCATTCGCGGATGACCTCCGACCACCGTTTCGTGAATACCTGCGGCGCGGGTTGCTGCTCGTGCACGTCGCCCAGTTTCGCCATGGCGTTGGCATCCTGGTGCGGCGCGCGGGACGGGAGGTACAGCATCAGGCGGATGCCCTGTTTCCCGAGGGCCTTGACGAGGTCCAGGGGCAAATCGCGCCTGGAACACCGGTCTCCGGACTTATAGCCGCAATAGCTGCTGTAGGTGGCGTTGGGCGCGCAGTAGTAGCCGCTGTTCTGCCCGAGGGTCAGGATGACATACGCGGCCCCGGCATTCTTCACCTGTTGGGCGAAGGCCTCGGCATCGAATGCCTCAACCTGTTCGCTCCAATCCTCGCCCTCGCCGAGAAAGTGGATGAACACCCCGTATTTCGCTTGCGCGAACCAGGCGCCGCGGGCTTCCGCCGCCCCTGCCGCACCGCACCACACCCCCAGACCCGCCGCCAGGATGACTGTTACTACGCGCATTGGACTGCCCTCCGGATTAATCCACCGCCCCATTATCGGCATCGAGGGCTCGCGCGTCCACTTCCCCTGCTCCAAAGTGCCGTCGGCCTGCGGCGGACAGGCATTGAGGTGGCATGAGCATCCTTGCTCGTGACCGGATGGCGGATTGCATCCGCCTCTGATCAATTGGCGGGTAGGAATACCCGCCCTCCGTTATCGGGATGCGGCACGCTGCCTCATCTGCTTTGCAGACTCCCGCTTACCCAAGCCGGAATGATTCCCTGGTCTTCACCCGGTCCATGGTGTCCGTATCTCCCTCCAATGCCTGTCTGCCGCGTGGCAATACGGCGGCCCTTGGGGTATGCTGACATTATCCAGAAGCCCGGTTTGCGCGACAGGGAGAACGGCATCATGATTATCAGGAAACCGAGTAACACAGAGATCGTGGCCGTGATCGTGCTTATCGCGTGTCTGGCCGCGGGGAGCCCTGCCATCGCGGCGGGCGACATTGAAGCGTTCCGCGACCAGCCCGCGGCGACGATCCTCTCGTCGGGAACCATTTGGGGACCCGTGGACATCTACATCGGCTGGCCCACGGTCGCCAAGACGCGCGAGGGCGAGCTGGTTGTGGCCTTCTCCGGTGATCGCGACGCCCATGTCTGTCCGTGGGGCAAGACGCAGATCGTGCGGAGCCGTGATAACGGCGTAACCTGGACCGAACCCGAAACGGTCAACAACACGCCCCTCGATGACCGCGACGCGGGTATCATCCAGACACGGGAAGGAACGCTCGTCGTCAGTTGGTTTACGAGTTTGGCCTTCGAGAAGAACGAGCAATACCGCCGCCACCGCGAGAAGCTTTCAGCGGAAACTGTGGCCGAGTGGTTCGGTCATTGGATTCGCCGCTCGGAAGACAATGGCCAGACTTGGGGCGATTACATTCGCGTCGAGACCACCGCGCCTCATGGGCCCATCGAGCTCAGTGACGGCCGCCTCCTGTTTGTGGGTGCTACGAGCGCGAAGACCGCCGAGGACCGTGTGGGCGTGCTTGAATCGCGCGACGACGGCCGCACGTGGACCCGTATCGCCAGCATCGCCCAGGCCGAGGGCGACGACCCCAATGAATGCTATGAACCCCACGTGGCCGAAAACGCCGACGGGACGCTCGTGGCCATGGCGCGGTACCATGGCAAGGGCGAGCTCGCCCACCATCTGCGCCAGGCCTTCAGCGGCGATGGCGGCAAAACTTGGACGCGTTTCGAACCCACACCGCTGTGGGGCTATCCGCCGCATCTTATCCGCCTCGAGAATGGATGGCTGCTGGTCTCCTACGGCCGCCGCAAGGAACCCTTCGGCGAACGCGCCTGCATCAGCAAGGACGGTGGTAAAACCTGGGACGTCGAGAATGAGATCGTCCTGTCGCAAGCGCCCAGTAGTGATCTGGGCTACCCTGCATCGGTCCAGCTCGACGACGGTTCCCTCTTCACCGTCTATTACGAAGCCCTCGAGAAAGGCCAGAAACCACCCCTGCGCTACACCCACTGGAACGTGAAGTAGCGTGGCCGCGAGCCCGCGTCATACATCTGTTTTGGATACTACTCGAACACGATCTTGAGGGTCTTGATCTCGAACGGGGCGATGGGAACGATGACCCTGTTTCGCCGCGTCTTCAAGGGTACGTCGCCATCCTCGAGGAGATTGCACTCGAATGCCTGTTTCACGCGCCGGTCGAACGTCAGGGTGGTCTGTCCGCGCGTATTCCCCGCCTCATAGAGCCGCACAATCACCGCGGTACCGGTTTCCGCCTTTTTGACCGTCTCGACGACCACGTTCGGATTGGAAACTGAGCAGAACCGCAGGGCTTTTCGTTCGGCCGCGCCATGGCCCACTTTGACAAACGAGAGCGGCACATTGAGGTTGTAGGCTTCCTGCACCACTTCCTCGGCCGTAAACCCTCCCAGATGCGGGAACAGCGCGTAGGTAAACGTATGCTCGCCCCGGTCGGCCTGCGGGTCCGGCGCCAACGGGGATTTCAGCAGCGTCAGCGACAGCATGTTGTCGAGCGTGTCGTGGCCGTATTTCCCGTCGTTCAGCAATGCCACCCCGTAATCACCTTCCGTCAGGTCCACCCATTTGTGGGCGCAGACCTCGAACTGGGCCTGGTCGTAGGGTGTGTTGCTGTGCGTCTCGCGGATGACGTGGCCGAACTGGATCTCGCTCCGAAACACTGGCGCGTTGAGATCAAGCGGGAACCCGACCTTCAGCAGCGTATGCGTCTCCTGCCAGTCCACCCACGTCTTGAAATCGATGCGCGGGGATGCGGCATAGAACACCATCTCCTGGGTCAGGGTGGACCGCCGCCCGATCTCATATATGCAGCGGATCGTGATAAAGAGCGGCCCCTCGGTTACCACTTCGCGCGAGATCAGCCGGTCCTGCGGCGCCACCTTGTCGCGGTAGAAGGCATCGATATCCCACGCATCCCAGAATACGGGCACATCCTCCGCCGTGTAAAAGTCGTTGAGGCGCCGGCCCGGCTGTACAAGTTCGCGATCCACGGACCGGTCGATCAGGCTGCTGATCTTGCCCGCCAAATCGAACTTCACCTTGTAATACGGCGTCTCGAGGGTCCGGTCGTGGTTCCGGAAAGGCGACATGGGCGCGTCGGCCCCCTGGCGCAGGTAGATGGGCGCCGACGTAAGTCCATCCACGGTCACCGCGATGGCCAGCCCGCGTGTTTTGGCGTCCGAGACCCACTGGCACGGGACGGGCTCCCCGTCGGCATCGACCACCACGAGCCCCTTGTCGCACTTGAGAAAGATCAATTCCTCACGCGGCCAGGACAGGCTGTTCGAGACGAGATAGGGCGTGCCCGTGCCGGTGGTGTCGATCTGTTCCGCGAGCGTCTTGAGGGCTTTCCGCTTGATTTGGCTGAGTTCCTTCTCAATGGCGGCATACGCCGCCTCGGCCTCTTCATACACCCGGCGGATCGAGGAACCGGGAAGGATGTCATGAAACTGATTCGTGAGCAGCGTACGCCAGAGGCGTTCGAGCCTCCTGGCCGGGTATTTCAGGCCGAATTGCAGGGCCTGCACCGACAGAAACTCGACCTCTTGCAGCAGGAACTCGAGCTTGCGGTTGTAGCGTTTGGTGCGCGCCTGGGTCGTATACGTGCCCCGATGGATCTCGAGGTACAGCTCCCCCACCCAGCGCGGGCGCTTGACCTTCTGCTCGCGCAACCGCGCCAGAAATTCGGACACGTTCACGAAGGCGGTCTTGACGCATCCCTCGAGGTCGTTCATCCGGCGCGCACGCTCGCACATTTCCCGCGTAACACCGCCGCCCCCGTCGCCGTAGCCGATGGACACCAGGGTCGCGTCCTGAGCTTCTTTCTGCTGCACATTGTCCCAGCAGTTCTTCGAGATCTCGGGACCCACGTCGGCGTTGTATCCGCCTTTGCGGCAGGTGATGTAGTGGGTGAAGATCTCACTGCCGTCGATGCCTTGCCACCAGAACGTGTCGTAGGGGAATCGCGTGGTGTCGTTCCAGTTGATCTTGCTGGTGACGAAATTGAGGATGCCGCACTTCTTGAGAATCTGGGGCAGCGCGGCCGAATACCCGAATACGTCGGGCAGCCACAGCGTGTCGCCCGTGTAGTCGAACAGCTCGCGCGTCTTCTTGCGGCCCTCGAGAAACTGCCGCACGAGCGATTCGCCGCTCGTAAGGTTGCAGTCGGCCTCGACCCACATGCCGCCGTTGGGTTCCCAGCGGCCTGTCTTTACCTCGGTCTGAATGCGTTTTACGATGTCCGGGTATTCGCGTTCGATCAGGTCGAGCAGCGCGGGCTGTGCCTGCAAAAACCGCATTTCGGGGTAGTGTTCCATCAAATGGAGCATGCTCGAGAAGGTTTTGGCCGCTTTGCGGATGGACTCGCCGATGGGCCACAGCCAGCCCACGTCAATGTGTGTATGTCCCGCAAGCCCGACCAGGGGCGTGGATGGACCGTTGGGAGTCGCCAGGAGCGGCGCAATAATGCGCCCGGCCGCCTTCGCGGCTTCCTCGAGCTCGAGCTCGGATTCCCAATGGAACGGGATTAGATCAATCGCGCGATTCAACTCATCAAGAATGCGTGCCCGGCGCAACGCGTTCTCGTCCAGGGTAAGCGCCGTGCGCAGTAACACGTCCGCCCCATAATAAAATGACGCTGTGGCTTCCCGCTCGACCACCAGCTCACTGGCCTCGAGTTCGAGCGGGGGTGTCTGGCCGGGATCCGCACCCGTAAACTGATGAAAGTACACGAAGGGGTTCACGGCCTGCACGTGCGGAATTCGGTGGCCCGTGTACTGGTCGATATGGAGCACATACCGTTCCCGGCCCGTGGCCTGGGCGGCCAGCAGCACCTCGCGATGCCAGGGATTCATGCCCGCGAACGGTTTGCCGTTCACAAACAGGAGCTTGTCCGCGAAGGAATCCATGCGATAGTAGACGCGCCGGCCCGCGCATTCGGGCGGTATGCGCGTCTCGCCGTGGAACCACACCGTTCCCCATTCCTGGCCCCACCGGCTGCCGGTGGGGGCCGGCTTAAACCGCAGCGCGCTGCCGTTCTTGATGCCCGGCGGCACGCGGAGGTGTTCGAGCGTCTCCGCCCCCTCGAGGGGGACGTCCGCAACCTTTGCGTAGCGCCACTCGCCAAGCCGGTTAATGCGTTGTTTCAGCTTGTCTATCGCTTTCGGCGGAATCATCGCGTCTCCTCGATGGTGAAGGCTTGCCTGCCGTGCCCCGGCCTATTTGCTTACGGTTAACGGAATCCGGACGAGCAGCGGTTCGCCGTCTTCGTCCGTGACAGGGTCCCCGTATTTGTCGTATGCCACCACTTCGATATGGTGAGGCCCCCCAATCATGCTTTCGGGCAAGATCATACTGCAGGTCCACGTACCGTCGGCTGCGGTGGCGTCGCCATGACTGCCGTCGTCATACAGGTCGGCCCGGGCCCTTTCTTCGCCCACAATCCGCGCGCCTACGGTATCGACCACGCGGTTCGGGTCTCCTACGGCTACCGATACGGTCACGCTGGCGCCGGGTGCAGCGGCCGCGGGTTCAACCGCGGCGTTGTACAAGCCCAGTTTGTCCAGCGGCGCGGCTTCTTCGCCTGGCGATTCCGATTCGGCTTCCGGCACGACGCCTGGAACGCCGGCCCCGAGGCGGTTTTTCAACAGCTCGGTATCCCGCACGACGCTGTGCACCTCGAGCCGCAGCGCCTGCTCCGTATCATCAGGAGATTCAAAGCCGAATCCCATGTTGCGCAGCAACTGCAACACGGGCAGCATCTCGCTCAGCGAGCCCGAAATGGATACCGTAACCTCGGGACCCGCTCCTGCCGCCCATGCGGCGCCGCTTGATAGTCCCGCGATCACTACCAGGATCAGCATGCCGCAAACGTTTCCGGTCTTCATTGTCGTTCCCCTTTCGCGATCCCTCTCATCCCCTATATGAACTCTCACATGAACTCGAGGCCCAACGGCTGAATACAACGGCATCACTTGCCGCGACGCCTCTGCGCCTTCTCATAAAGCATGCTATTCCACTTGCGAGCGTACATCAAGCGGCGCTCGGGACGGCAATCGCACCGCGCCAGCGTGATGCGCCCGTTGCACATGAGCTTCGCCACGGCCCAATACGAATGCAACCGTTCGACCCTTCCCAGCTCGGAACCGGTCACCTTGAATTTCAGCGTTGTCGCGTCTCCCGCCGCAAGCGACACGCCCTGGCTGCGCGGCGTAATGGATACCAATGAGTAGCCGCCAACCTCTTTGCAGGGCCACGCTTCGAGCGGCGCCACGAGGGCTACCTCCGCGTCGATTTCATCTCCGGTCGGATTCGAGAGCCGAACCGCGATATCACTGCCCGTGTGCTCCGCGTCCATAACGAGATCGAAAGCCTCGCCGACTTCCAGCACATCCTGAAACGTCTGGCCTTCGAATTCGTAGCGCAGTTTCACCTGGCCGGCCGCATTCGGCGCGGGGCGCGTAATCCGCACTTCCTGCGTGCTGTGCGCCAGCGAAGGCAACTCGAACTCGAGCTTCGCGGGGGATGCGTCCCATCCTTTCGGTACCCGAAGGTTGGCTGTCAACCGGATGCCGCCATCGGTGTAATCGTTCACCGCGTTCACCTTGATGCGCTGCACCCGCCCCCCGTCTTGCTCGGTCACTTCGCGGGCGATGGTACAGGTTACCGCACCGTAGCCCATGGGCATGGATTCCGCATCGTGTTCCCAAGAACGCACCCACACCGGCTGCACCCCCTCGGCCTCGGCCCCCAGCAGACGCTTCCCCGCTTTGGGCGCAAAGAGACCCGGAATAAACCCGACCGTCTCGATGGAGAACGGCGGCACCGGAAGCTCCACGCCGTCCTCGCTTACCTCCAGGGCGCGAGACTCCTCCTCGAGCAGATTCGAGAGCCAGGCCCGTTTCATCCCGCTCGCAAACGTGATCCTGGCGTTTGTGTCGGTCCCGTCGGTGTCAAACAGGCGCAGTGTGATGCCGTCGGCGGCGTTCGAGACCTGCGTCCGTTGAAACGCCGCCATCGGGTTGCCAAAGGGCTTCATGGCTTCGAGGATGATGTTCTTGGGCGTAACCGTCAGGAAGGCCTGCTCGGGCGGCAGCATTCCTTTCGCCACCGGTTTCACCTCCCGGGCCTGCAACGGGAAGTTGTAATCGTATGCCGCGCGCTGGGTGTCTGCCTGCCGCCAGTCGCCGCTGTGCGGATACAAGGCGTAGCGAAACACGTGGTTTTTGTTCTCCGGCACGAGGTACCCTTCGGGGAAGGTATTCGCGGCCCCGTACCAGCGGCAGGTGTGGCACAGCATCATGCACAGCGTCCCGCCTTTTTCGACACTGTTTGCATAGGTGCCTTCGTTCAGCATGGCCACGCCATAGTCGTCGACGCGGCCCTTTCTGCCTGTTGCATCGCACTTCCCCGGAATCCGCAGCACCGCCGTGTCCCGGAAATCGCTCAGCAGCTTCTCGCAGGCTATGGCAAGGTCCTTCGCCGTCTTGCCCTCGACGACAAGCACCGGAAGCGGCTTCCACCCCAACTCCTCGACGCTGGAATCGGTGGTGAACAGGTAAGCGAATCCGTCTTCGTTGAGCTGTTCCTGAAACAGGGCGACGGTCTTTGCTTCCTGCCGGTTGAGCATGCGGTTCGAGTACTGGTTATTGCGCCGTGCGCCCAGCGATATGCGGAACCGCGTGTACAACAGGTCGTCGTCCATGTGGTCCTGGTACGAGCCCCAATGAGGGCCGCCCTTGTCGTACCAGGGGGTGCAGGTCACGCCCTTCTGAATCAGCGTACGCTGAAGGTTTTCGGCGGTTCGGATGATTTCGCGGGCTTTGGGCGTGATGAGCCCCACCATGCCCACCGGATAGGCGTTGCGGCCGGCCTTCAACTGAACCGAAGGGCCGTATTCCATCCACTTGTTGGCGGCATACACCGCGCAGTCGCTGAACATCGCCATTTGATGGGTGCGAAAATCGAGGTAGTGCCTGCTCTCGTTGCGGGTTACAACCCCGAAGCGCTCGTCAAAGACCGGCGCGCCTCCCTTCACATCCACAGGGAACGTGACACAGAAGAGGTGGTCCTCGCCCTGGTAATCCTCGAGAACCGTCTTGAAATCAATCCGTGCGACGCCTTTCGTGAGCGTGATCTCCTGCGTTACACCGCACAGCTCGCCCAGGCGGCCGGAAATACGAAGCGTCTCGGTAACCGGGCCCCGAAGGGTCTCGACGCACGCGGGGGTCTCGCTCGAAAACAGCTTCAGACCCGTCGTGTAAAATTCGTGCTGCGTCTCCTCGCGGTCCGCCACTTCGTGAAGCACCGCGAGCTCGTTGCCCACATGAGTTCCCTGTTGCAGGACTTCGCGCTTCGCCTTCTTGTCGTACAAGCTGACGATGCCGCCGCCGCGTGCCGGCTCCACGGTGATTCGGTAGTATTTGTTCTCGATGGCCGTGCCGCCGGCCACCACTTTGCGTTCTTTGACGGGCTTTTCGGCGGGCGTGATCTGGTACCGCCGGTAGCCGAGGGACGGCATCTTTTTGGCCACGAACGCAACGAGCGCTTCCGCGATGCTCCCGCTGCGGTTGCGCGCGGCCTCGAGAACCTCGAAAGGCACGCTCGCACCTGTGTGATCGACGATGGCAAAGCTGTCGAGACCGCCCACATTGATGCGGGCGCGCACTATATCGGTCCGTTCCCAGGCAACCGGGTTGAACACCAGCACCGGCCGGTCGATACCATCGGATTCCACAGCTTTGCCGATGTAATCGAGGGTCCGGTCGAGCACGTCCGAACCCAGCTCGAGCACTTCCCGGTAGGAGTTCATCAGGTCGATGTAGGAAATCTCGTTGTGGGTGCCCGTGATGGAGTCGTGATGCTGGCCGCACAATAATTGGCGCCACGCCTTATCGAGGGCCTTGTCGGGATACACCGCCCCCAGAAGGCTGGCGATGGTTGCGAACCGCTCGGCCATCAACAACACGTTCTCGCCGAGGCGGTTGCCGATCTTCAGATTGATGCGCGACATGGCCGTCGCCGCGTGGTAGAGCGACATATCGCGCGAGGTCACCGGCAAATGGGCGCCGCTCTCCGCACACTGGCGGTCAATGGTGTCGAACAAATCGCGGCACGTCGCCTGCTGCACCTTGGGCATCAGCGTGGCATGCCACTCGGTGGGCGGCGTCTGTTCGATGTCGCCGGTGATGACGGACAGGCCCATTTCCGCGGCTTCGCTCCATCCCCAGTCGCCGCGTTTATGGGGCAGCGATGACCCGTCGAGCGAAAGATGATGAAACAGGGGCGGGAAATTGTAGATGGACTTGTCCCAGCTTACGCCAAGACACCCGGCTTTTCGCGCAATCTGCGACAATTGATTCGGATGGCCGAAGACGTCGCCGGGCGCGTACATGTGGCACATGCGCCCAAGCACGCGCTCGTGAAAGAGCTGGCCATAGACGAAATTGCGCACCAGCGCCTCGCCCCCGCAATTCATTTCGTTGGGCTGGTTGTACATGGCGTCCGCATTCGAGCGGTTCTCGCGGAACACGCGCATGAGGGTTTCGCGATCCCCGGGAAACACATCGAAATACGGCTTGAGATAGTCGACCTCGGACAAGGTCGAGCGGAAGTTCGGGTCTTCGCGGTGCAGGCGGCAGTACTGGCGGACAATGTCAAACGCCCCCATCGCATACACCCGCTGTTCCTCGTGATAGGTCGTGTCGAAATGGAAGGACGTCAACACCATCTCGATGCCGTCGCGTTTGGGCGGCACCGCGGCCTGGTATTCAAAGGGCATCGCCAGCTCGCGCCCGTACAATCGCGCTTGGAGCACCGCCTCGACACCCTTTCCTGCCATTGAGGGCGGGGTCAGCAGCGACAGCCGCAACGGCGTGATCTGGTTGGGCGGAAATACCACGTCGGCCCTGTCTTCAACGCCCAGCGTTTTCGACGCACACGTGACCGATGCTTTCACGTCCACGCTCGAGGTATTGACGACCGCCACCTCGATAACCTGGCGGGGTTGCTCGGGCGTTCCCATGAACCGGGGGAGTGCACGGACGCGTCCGAGCGCGATGGGCATGCCCCGTTCGCTCACCAGCGGCGAGACGCGCACGTCGCGCACGCGGAAATCAATGCCGTCCGCGATGTACCCGGGCCGGAACTTGAGCAGCAGCAGGTTTCGCCCCGCCACGAGCGAGACGACCTTGCTGGGCATGGTCAACCGGACGCCTTTCGGAATGCCATACGGCTCATTGCAGACCAGTTGCCCGTTGAGCCAAACTTTCATGCCCGAATGGTAGGCGTCCAGCAGCGCCGTCGTGTCCGCCGCGCAGTCCACAAAAGCCGCTGCATAGAGCACGCAGTTCCGTTGCACCGTCTCGTAGATGGCGTCTCCCGCGATGCGATTGCCGTTCAGCTCGGTCCCGGAATGCTCGCTCCAACAGAGTTGCTTCGCGCCCAGACCGGGGTTGTCGTGAACACGCCCCAACTCGGGCCGCACCTCGGCCTCGCCCCCGTCGGCGGCCAGATAGTCGAGATCGAGAATGTGATCCCGCTCGTAGAGGTACTCGCGCTCGAATTGGGGACTCGTCTTGATCACGAACGGCCCCAGCACCATCCAGCTCGAGATGGGATTGCCCGTTGCCAG
>CAZFOG010000011.1:0-6661 GCA_964520685.1 uncultured Nitrospiraceae bacterium
CGGCTCCCAGTCCAGCCCGCAGCCAAATCCGCGAAGTTATCCGGCGATTTGGGTTAGGGATGCTCCTGTCATATCGCGCGAGGATTTAGTAAAATGGATCCGTTGTCTCAAACGAACACATACGACACCGGCAGACAATTCCAAGTGCCGGGCCGGGGACTTGAAATGATCAAGCGACGCACTTTTCTGGGCACGGCAGCCGCTTCGGTTCTGGCTGCACGCACGGTCCGGGGGCAAGTCACACAGAATCCAGGGGGAGGAGCCACTGCCATGAATGCAGGGTTCGCGCGCCAGGACATTACGCCGCCGCTGGGCACCACCATGATGGGGTTCGGTGGCCGCGACATGGAACACGGCTGCACGGGGGTCCACGATCCCATCCATACACGCGCCCTCTATCTCGAGAGTGGGGGAGAGACCGCGCTCATCATGGGATACGACCTGTGCTTTCTGGGTCGCGCCGATGCCGATCGCTTCAAGGGCGCCATTGGACGCGTCATGGATATCGCCCCCCGGCAGATCTTTCTCAACACCTCCCACAATCACGTCGGGCCCAAGGCAGGCACGTGGTACTCGGCCGGCTACGAGGCCGACGACCGCGATTACCTCATCCAATTGGAGGCAGCCACGGTGAACGCCGCCCTCGCAGCACGCGAGAACGCCCGGCCCGCCACCATGCGTGCCGGCGTCACTGCGTCGAAGCTTCCCGTCAACCGGCGCCGGCGCATGCCCGACGGTTCCATCGAGAATCGGCCCAATCCCGCCGGGCGCGCCTACGACAAACTCCCCATCGTGCTGTTCGAGGACAAGGCCGGCCAGCCCGTGTGCCTGCTATTCTCGATCTCCTGCCATCCTTCCATGATGAACGGATGGGAAATTTCGGCCGAGTATCCCGGTGCAGCCATGGACAGGCTCGATGCCCATCTAGGCAAAACCTGCAGCCTCTTTCTGCAAGGGGTGGGCGGCGATGCCAAGCCCCTCGTCATCGGGCGCGGCACCGATGCCTGGATTCCGGGGACCTGGGAGCTCATGGACGAAGCAGGTGCCATCGTCGCAGGTGAAGTCATTGGGGCGCTCAGCGAACTAAAGCCGGTGAAGCCCGCCTTGGCTTCGGCGTCCGAAGAAATGCATTGGGCCCTGGAAGAAGCCCCGCCGAAAGCGTTCTTCGAGGATATCGTCGCCAATACGCCCGAAGACAGACAGGCCAAAGACGTACAATTCATGTGGGCGCGCAAGACACTCGAAACCATCGAAAAGGACCTGCCCCTCCCAACGGATGTGCCGCTCTCGCTGCACGGAATCCGGCTGGGCGACGGCCTGCGCCTGGTGGGTATCGAAGGTGAGGCACTCCACGGATGGGGGTACTTCATCCAAGACTTTTACAAGGACGGCCTCACCGTTCCACTCGGATACACCGATGGCCAGGGCATGTACCTGCCGACAACCGAACAACTCCCCGAGGGCGGTTACGAAGTCGTCAGTTTCTGGGAGTACGGATATCCCGCGCAATTGGCGGCCGGCATGGAAGACGAGGTCCGCAGAGCCCTTGTGGCCCTTAAAGACCGGGGCATCGCGTAATTGAGCCCATCTCGCCCAGGCTGTCCCTTGCCCCGTGCCCGCGCTGCGCGGGCCGGGGAAGGGAAACGCCCGTGCTCAGAGGATCTCAACCAGTTCGATCTCGAAGGTTAGATCCTTGCCCGCCAATGGATGATTCGCGTCGACGGTCACCTTCTCGCCGGTTACGTCCACAACCGTCAGCATGAGCGGTTGCCCGCTCGAGGTGCGGGCCTCGAAGCGCTGACCTTGGGCGACGTTCATGTCCGGCGGAAACTCGCTCCGGCTCAGTTCCTGAACAAGCTCGTTGCGGAATGGCCCGTATGCTTCGCGGGCTGCGATACTCTCGACTTTCTTATCGCCGGGCTGCATGCCCACTACGGCGTTCTCGAAGCCCGGAATCAACCGTTCTTCGCCAATGGTAAACTCAAGGGGCTCACGCTCCAGAGACGAATCGAAAACCGTTCCATCCTCGAGTTTTCCCGTATAGTGCACCCGCACCGTGTCCTGTGCTTTCGCTTCTGCCATGTCTGGCTCCTTTCGTGCCGCTGCTCATCCTCCCGTCTGCGTTGCCCCGGAACCTGCGAAAAAGCGGAGCCCTTTGCTCTGCCAACGCGCGATGACACGCCAATTCCCGAACTCTTGGGGAACCTGGAATGAATGACGCTGTTCGCTGGACCGCAAACGCGATTCTGATGATGGACCGCACATTCTCCGTTCCTGCGCGGCGTTATGTCACGAGTGATTCGCTCCATTGTGTAGAACGAACCGATGATGCGCCGTGTCTCGTGTCGTCAGAACGGCTGTTTCGGATTATGTCTCGCACCATAACATAGGAGCGCGCGGGATCAAAAATTCTCAGGAACCGGCAATCGCTTTGTGGCGCCTGGGCTTTGCCGGTATACTCCCGGCGATGAAGAACCGGGACAAGAACTGCCCGCCACCACGTGTGTCGGTGATTATCCCCTCGCGCGACGGCTACCGCGGCGGTTGTGTGCCGCGTCTTCTCCAGAGCATCGAGGCCCAGACATTCCGTGATTTCGAGGTCATCGTCATTAAGGGCGTTTTCCCGCAGGGTAAAGCCATCAATCAGGGGGCTGACCAGGCCCGCGGCGACATTCTAGTGGTCCTCGACGACGACAGCCGACTGGGCGATCCTGCCGTATTCCAGACCCTCGTGGATGTCCTGGATGGCGACCCCACCATCGGCATGGCCGGGGCAAGCATCGTTGTCCCGCCGGAAGCCAGCCCGTTCCAGAGACGGGCCGCGCGCCAGTTCCCCCGCTTCAATACCCCCGTTGTCGACGCCGTAACCGACAGCGATTTTGCGTGCCATGGCTGTTGTGCCTTCCCCATGCGGGTATTCAAGGCCGTCGGACGCGAGCGCGCCGATATTATCCGGGGCCTCGATCCTGATCTGCGCGCCCGGCTTCGCACCGCGGGATACCGTGTCGTGCTCGCACCCCATGCACGCATCTACCATCCCCTGCCCGACGGTTGGCGCCCCTTGCTAAACGTCTTCTTCCGGAATGGCTTCGGCTCGGCATATACCCGCAAGTTTCATCCTGAGCAGGTATACGAAACGCACGAATCCCTCGATATGGATTCCTTCCGGCCGCGCTCGACCTTGTTATACCGCGCTCTCCGCTTCCCCCTGCGTCTGGTCAGAGCATTGCTTCAGGGCCGCTTCATGCGCTTTGCGGCATATTCATCGTACGCGGGCGGTTACCTTTGGGGTATGCTGACGGCAAAGGAGAACGCGGTTGAGCGCGGGTAATCCGGTCAAGAACGCCATCAAACGCGGCGTGAAGTACTGCGCCGTCACTGTGGGAAACTTCTATCCCAAGCCCCGCGGATGCTCGAGGATTCTCACCTACCACAGCATCGGCTACCGCGACCACGAGATGAACGTTACCCCCGAGAATTTTCAGGCCCAGATGGCCTGGCTGGCGAAGAACCTGCAGGTCATCTCCCTTGATGAGGCTGCCGAGGGTACCGAAGGGGTAGCCGTCACCTTCGATGACGGCTATCGTGATAACTGGGTAAACGCGGCCCCTATTCTGCAGCGCTTCTCCATCCCAGCCGCCGTCTTTATCGTGGCCGGCGGCATGGGCAAAATGCTGCCGCACGACTACGACCCCGTCACCAGTGTCCTCCTTACCTGGGAGGAAGCCGCACGACTCCGGGAGGCCGGTTTCGAAATCGGCGGCCATTCAGTGACCCACGCCCGGCTCGCCGAACTCTCCGAGGGCGAGCAACGGCGGGAAATCGGCAAGTGTTGCCGCTACATCCAGAAGCGCCTCGGCGAGCCTCCCCGCGCGTTCGCCTATCCCTACGGCTCTATTCTCGATTACAACGACATGTCCAAGATCCTTCTCGAGGAATTCGGCATCGCCATTGCCGTAACCAACCGGTATGGCGTCAATTACCCCGGCTGCGACCCCCTCGAGCTGCGGCGGATTACCATCGACTCCACGGATACCCTCGAGCAGTTTCAGGACAAAGTCACGGGCCGGCTCGATCCCCTCGCCATCTTTGAAACCCGGCTTGCCGCACAGGCCAGACGGTTGCTTAACCGGGTTCTTCAGACGGCGTAATTCGGCGCCCCCTTTCAGTTATGCCGCGTTCCTGAAGCGGATTCATTCTCCAAAAGACCGGGTTCATCTCTTTACGAAGATATGAATATTGCCCCATGCCCCGCCACCGCGGTATCTCCGCCAAGCTGTTCCCAGACCTCTCCTGCGGTCTGTATCCAGTTATAAATAAATATCTTAGACCAATTGACCGTCCTTGCGCACTCGGGTAACCTGTGCTATACTCCAACCCGAGGAATTGTATCTAACAACCTTCTTTACAGGGGCTTCCGCATGGCCGACATCCTAAGCCAGGAAGAGGTAGACCTTCTCCTGAACGCTGTTGCCGACGGCGACCTGGAGGTCGAGTCTCCGGAAGGGGAACGGCCAGTCGCAGAAGCCCGAGACACAACCGTTTACGACTTCCGCCGGCCGGAACGTGTCTCCAAAGAACAACTCAAGGGTCTCCAGAGCCTTTTCGAAAACTTCGCCCGCGAACTCAGCATCATGCTGCCTCCATTCCTGCGTACCGTGGTCCGGGTCGATCTGGTTTCCATCGACCAGCTCACCTATGACGAATTCATCCTCTCTGTATCGCGCCCTACGGCGCTTTCCGTGGTCAATATGAGTCCCCTGGACGGGAATTGCGTGATCGAACTCAGCCCGCCGCTCGTGTTTCCCATCGTTGATCGTATCCTGGGCGGAAAGGGAAAGCCCCTTTCAGAGCCGCGCGAATTGACGGAAATCGAGAACCGGATCGTGCACCGTATCGTACTCATGATTCTGGACAGTCTCAAACGCTCCTGGGAGCAGCTCATCGAGTTCTCCTTGAGCGTAGAGACCCAGGAAAGCGATCCGTTGCTCGTGCAGATTGTTGCCGGAAGCGAGATGACCATTCTCGTGGGCTACGAACTTCACATCGGTGAGGCCGTGGGTTCTATGAACATGTGCATTCCCCTCGTGGTGCTGAATCCCGTGTTTGACCAGATTACACAGCAAACGCGTTTTATTCGGCGAGTGAACCCACAGCTCGCCGCACAGACACGCGCCCATATCACCCGGGCGGTGAAGAAGGCGCTAACCCCCCTGAGTGCCGTGCTTGGCCATGCCCGTATGAATCTGGACGACGTGATGAAGCTGCGTGTGGGCGACATTGTGCAGCTCGATTCCAGCATCGAGGAGCCTATCGACGTGGAAGTGGGGGGGATAGTGCGCTTCAAAGCCCATCCCGGGCGGCGCAGCGAGCAAAGCGCCGTGCAAATCAGCGGCGTAGTGCGCGACGACTAACGAGGGAGCCGGATCATGAATGTTGCAGCCGCAAAGCTGTTCGCCGAGGGCTTCCTGAAGGGCTATTGCGATGTCATCGGCGCCATGTTGTCATCGGCGCCGGAATTCGATGCGGGCGACCCGCAGGTGGCCGCGAGCGGGGAAATCCACGAGCTTCTGCGCGAGACGCCCCTGCTTATCGAGGCCGAGGTAATCGGAGGGGGCGCCGTCATGGTCCTGACGGCCCTGGAAGACGCCCGCCGCATCACCTCTGCCGTCATGGGCGATGAGCCGCGTCATGAGCCCTTGTTGACCCCCGATGAAACGGCCGTCATGAAGGAGATCTTCGATCCCTGCATGAGCGGCGGAGTCAGCTATTTCAAGGAGAAATTCGGGACAGTCATTGAACTGCAGCCGGCCGGAATCCGCCTGGTTTCACCCGAGCATACCGGCGATATGCTGCAATCCCTGGGCGAAGCGGCAATCCTGGTCCCCTGCTCGTATAATGTCCCGGATATCGTCAACCAGGGACAGGCAGCGCTGTTGTTCTCGCAAACGCCGGAAATCACAGTTTCGGCTGAACAGCGGGGGATAGACCAGGAGGTGGAGGATATCGTGCAAGAGAATTTCGCCGAGCCGGGTGCCGTAAAAGGGCCATCTGCGGCCGTTTCCCGTGAAGTCCCCGGCAATATCAATATGATTCTTGACATCAGCCTCACGGTCACCGCGCGTCTCGGGCGCATCGAAATGCCCCTGGGGCAGGTCCTCGAACTCGGGCCCGGCAGCATCATCGATGTGGGCCATTCCGTCGATGAGCCCGTGGAATTGCTCGTGAACAACAAACTCATTGCCCGCGGCGACGTCGTTGTCGTCGAGGAAAAGTTTGGGCTGCGCATCACCGAGATTATCAGCCCAACCGAACGCATCGAAAGCCTGCGGTGAACGCCCCGAACGACGAGAAACGCCTCTGGGAACGGTGGAAACGCAATCGCGATGAAGAGGCGCGCCAGGAGCTGATCGTGCGTCACATGCGCGTCGTCCGCTACATCGCCGGGCGCATGGCCATTCACGTGCCCTCCAGCGTCGATATCGACGACCTTATCGGATGGGGCGCTCTGGGGCTCCTTGACGCCATCGAGAAGTTCGATCATACCCAGAACATCAAGTTCTCGACCTATGCCTCGATTCGGGTGCGCGGCGCCATCATTGACCAGATTCGGTCCCTCGACTGGGCACCCCGGTCCTTGAGGGTTATGGCACGCAAGATG
>CAZFOG010000011.1:6671-37756 GCA_964520685.1 uncultured Nitrospiraceae bacterium
CTGCGCATCCGCTCGCAGCTTCCCTTTCCGTTCCGGCACGAGCAGGGCCGCGAGCCTTCTTCCGAGCAGATCGCCGATGAGATGGGAATCAACCCCGCTCAGGTCGAGGACGTGCAAATGCAGCTCCAAACGGCTCACATACTTTCGCTCGACGACTATCTGCCGGCGGAGAACGGCGCCGAGACGCGGAAAGTCGAACTGACTACCGATGAGGATATGCCCACGCCCGAAGCAGCGGCCCTGACCCGTGAACGGCAGGACCTGCTGGTCGAAGCCATCCTGGCGCTGCCGGAACAGATGCAAAAAGTGTTAAACTTATATTATTACGAGGAGTTGACGTTAAAAGAGATAGGTGCGGTGCTCGAGGTTTCGGAATCGCGCGTGTGTCAGATCCACGGCGCAGCCATGAAGAAGCTTCGCAAGATTGTACGGCAGCGGGAGGTCCAGGATGCCTCAACCAGTCGATCTACAGACCGAGATGGCTCGGGTCGCGGCCGCTGAACGCATTCAACAGATCACCGACCGTTTGTCCCTCGCCGCGCAACAGCGTGTCGCTGAGTCGGCGGAAGAAGAGCGCATACAGGAAGAAACGCAAGTCCGGCAAAGCAACGAATCGGAACACCGCGAAATCGAGCGCGATGGCAGGAGGCGAAATCCATTTTCGGGCCGCCGCCGTAAGCGCCCGGATTCCCAGGACGGCTCGCGTGGGTCAACCTACACGGCCGCCGAGACGAAGCGGCCGCCGGATGAAGATGGGCAACATTTTGATGTAACGGTTTGAGGAGGCGTGCGGCGGTTGCGCACGTTCTCCAGAAGCCGAAGTGAATAAGGGCCGCAAGGCAAGCGGGTGATGCTCGAACTGATTAACAGCGCGTCGTACTGGGCTGTTCCCTTTCTCGCGGCGGTCTTGCTGGTGCTTGTCGTGGGGTGCCTTGTGGCGCTCGTTATGCGGTTGCTGGGGCGCCGAAAGGCGCTCGAAAATGCCGCTCGCCGCCAGGACGACATCACCAATACCACGATTATGTTTCAGACGATGCGCGATATCCTCGAGCAACAAAAGGACGTCGCGCGGCAGCTGAACGTCAGCCTCGACAAAAAGGTCACGTACATCAGGAGCATCGTCGAGACGGCGGTCGCGGACTTGCACGAGATGCGCGAGACGGCCCGGCAACTTGCTACGGAGCTGACCGCAACCAAAGCGGAATTCGCGGCTCTTCAGACGCAGCTTGGACGCCCGGATACCGCATCCAAAGCCCCCGATACCGCCCAGGGTGACTCGGCGCATGCCCAAGCCGTCGAAGAACAGCACGAGCTCGATGCGTTGACCAGGCCTGCGCTCGAGGAGCCCCCCGACAGTGGATTGGACTACTGGGTGGGGCTGGATTCTGGCGAGGTCCCCGAAGAGGAGGAACCAGAGCCTGTCGCGACCCCACCCGAGACGCCCGAAAATGCCGAAGCGGCTCGCGATGCCTTTCGCGCTCTCCTGAATCTCGACTCGTCTGGCAGCGACGCGAAATCCCGCAAATCGGGCTCCGAACACGACGGCGGCAACGGCCGCTCGAGTGGAGCTCCGCTCAAAAAACGCATTTACGAATACAGCGACGGCGGAATGAGTGTTTCCGAAATCGCTCGTGAGCTTGGCCTGGGCAAAGGCGAAGTGCGGCTGATCCTCAACCTGCGCAAAGACCGGGGAGAGTGACATGGCAGGTCCCGGAGGGGTCCAGCCGTTTGTTGTGCCGCTGGCAACATCCCAGGGACTTCCCAGCGGACTGCGGGTCGGGCAGACGTTCCAGTCTGTGATTCAAGGGCAACCCGGCACGCTATCGGTTGTCATCGGGGGAACTCGTGTGCCCATTGGCGATCTCCCGCAACTCATCCCCGGCCAGGTGGTGCGCGGGGAAGTCCTGCGGGTAGACTCCGGTCTCCAGATCCGTATCACCCCTCAATCGGCCTCTCCGGCCGGACCAGCCGGCACTCCCGCGCCGCTGTCCCAGGTTGTGGCTACCGTGCTGGAGAGTCTTTCCGCCCTGGGCGCAGCGGGAGACGCTGCCCATGTGCTGCATCAATCCATGCCGGCAAACGAAGCCGCCGTCCGAAACGTCCTCAATCTGTTTCTGTCCGATGCGCAGACGGGCTCCGACCTCAACGCCCTTTTGGGCACCGTGAACGCCGCTGCACAGGCGGGGGCTCTCTCACAACGGCTGGCAGACAGTTTTGGTTTGCTCGTCAGTACACTCGTGTTTGCGGGCGAGCGCGACCTGCGCGCGCTTCTCCAGCACTGGCGCCACGGAGGCCGCACGGTCGAAGGGCGGCTTGCGATGGCCATGCAATCGGGGCGCCTGAATGAACTTCTGGCCGAGCTCGATGGCGACTTGCGAGGCCTACTCCTGCGGATACGGCACGACGAGACATTTGTGCGTTTTCTCCGTGGAGAGGGGCGCTTCAGAGGTTTTCAGGACGCAACCGATAGAGTGCTCGAGCGTCTCACCGGGGCCGCCCTCCAGAACCTCAAGAGTCTTGAACAGCCGTACCTGTTCCTTGATATTCCTGCTCACGAAAACACGGACCTCGAACGGCTTCAACTCCATTTCATGAGTGAGCGCAAAGACGGGGGAAAACGCGTTGATCCACGCAATTGTACCGTGGCAATCGACATTTCCCTGTCTCGGCTGGGCGCTCTGTGGATTGTCCTGAGAGTCGTCCAGAGCCGGTGTTCCTGCCTGATTCGCGCGACGAGCGCCCACATCGTCGATACCTTGCGCAGCGAGCAGGCCGGTTTCGTCGAATCCCTGGCCTCGGCCGGTTTTGACGCTGCGCAAGTGCGGTTCGGACTTTGGCAGGGTAACCGCCTGCGTGAAGTCGGTCAGTTCCTGCGTCAATACGCACGTATGGACGTGAAAGCATGAGCCCGGACAAACGCAAGGACCAGAGGCGCAAGGCGGCGGCCATCCGGTACGACGCCGAGCAACACGCGGCGCCGCGTCTCGTGGCCAAGGGCGCCGGCCTGCTGGCCAATCGCATCATCGAAATGGCGCGCGAGAACGGGGTGTATATCCACGAAGATCCGGATCTTGTCGCGGTGCTGTCCCGCCTCGATGTAGAGACCGAAATCCCGGAGGAGCTATATCGGGCAGTGGCTGATATTCTGGCATTTGTCTACCGCCTTAACCAGCGCTTGGCGCCGGGCGCCCGATGATTGGGTTTCCGCCCTCTAACCCTGCTTGCGGTGCGGCATTGCCCTTTGTGCGGCTTCAATCGCTGCCTGCAACCGTTCCGGTTCTTGAGAACCTATAATGTACCGGAAGTCTTCCATCTCGATGAGTAACCCGCGATTGCCACGGCTATTGAGAAACCGGCATGATTTCTTCTCGAAGCGCCCAAATCGAATGCCCCAGCCCCCTGCGTCGCGAATAGGGCGGTACTGCACCACCCGCGAATGATGGATTCTGCTCAGAGCGATTCGTTTACGGTACATGGGGAAAAGATACCCGAATTGCACGAGTATCTGACCATCCGAGAGCGTCGTGCGCATGTAAAAGACGTTTAAGATGACCAAGAATCCCAAAGCGATCACGAGTGGCACCCACCACGCCTCGCCGGGTTTAACAGGCTCTACGGAAACCGTAAACGCTGTGAGCGAGGCGGCAGTCATGGCTATCAGAATGCCCATGGTTGCCAAATACGCAAACCAGTGAAACCCCTGTCGCTCTTCAAAACACACGCTTGCCATGATATGGCGCTCCACCCCGCGGACCCATGCTCCCGATTGGTTCACCATCTCCTACACACAACTCGGCACAAAATTCGCCGGGCAGGAGCATGCGTCTCACTCCAAAAGTCCCCAAAACCGGACTCCCGTCTCACTTATGGGACCGGTGCCTTCCGGAGTCCCGTCAGGGACGATCGGCAATAGCCCACCACTTCCAGTGGTGGGACCTACGCATCCACCAGAATGGGGAGTCCCGGAGGGACGGCAGAACAGTCTGCGCGAGCCGCAACGCGTTCTTCCTCGAAGTCCTTCCGGAATGCCGTCATCTTGACCACGCCGCCCGCATTTTCATGGCGTGCGGGTGAGTTGTCCGGCTCCTGGTTCGCTGCATCCTTGCTCCGGCATGCGCGATCGTGCACGCAGGCAAAAAAGAACGGCCACACGGGCTCCTGTGTGGCCGTATCTGGAACGTTCTCGTTGATACGTTACTCGACGGAATCAAAAACCCGTTGGAACCGTGACTTAACCTCCATCTCTTCCTGGCGATCGGCGAGCAGAAGCACCTTTTCTTCGTAGTCATCGGTGCGCGACGCGATGATGGTCTCCTCGATGGACTTCTGCACGTCCTGCGGCAGCAGGTCACGGAATTCGTATACCGGAGGACCACCCTGTGCGATGTTCTCGTACGTGCCGATATTGGCGCCGTCAAGCGTCCGGTAGAACACGCTCCAATTCCCGTTCATGACACATTCAGCCCATTTCATGTGGGTGACGCCAAACCGGTCCTCCATAGGAATGCGGGCGAAGAAATAGATGCGTGTGCGGGCGACCTCAAGTTCGTCCAGAAACAGCGTGGTAAAGTTCTCGAGTGCATCCGGGGTCACCCAGTTGGCGCTTTTCAACTGTTCCTGAAGCTGCTCCAGTTTGTCTGTGCGGCGTTGCACGGAGAAGCGGGGAGGAACCACGGCCATTCCTTCCTTCAGCAGGACCGCCAGCCGCTCGCTGGCATGCGTCAACGCCTCTTTTGTAGCTACACGCCGTGCATTCGATTCCTCGAGGGTTCCCACCAGTTCTTCCAGGCGGTCGACTTCGGCCCGCAGGCCGTTGTCGCGTGCCCGCACGATCGAGATCTGGTTCAGTAGCTCCTCGTAATCCTCGTCGGCTTCCGCGTATGCGTCAAGTTTCTCTTCCAGGTTTTTCTGCGTGGTTGCCAACTGCTGCTGGGCAGCATCCAAGTCCTTATTCGTCTGCTCCATCTGCCCCTGGGCCGCGGCAACTTGATCGTCTAACGCCTTCTTTTCATCCGTCAGGCGCTTGATCTCGGCAACGAGTTGGTTCGGGTCCTTGATGCCCCCGATTTCCTCAAGCTGCGTCATTATCTCATTCAGGCGCCGCTCACTCTGTTGAAGGCCCGGTATCTGTGCTTCCCATTGGCTGTACTGTTCTTGCAGCGGATTCGTGCTTATGCCGACCATGGGCTGCAAGGTCGGCCACAGGAAGTATCCGACCGCTATCCCAATCGCGCCCACCACGAGGGCCAACAGCACCGCCACCAGAATGCTTATGCCGCCTTTGGAAGGGGCGGAAACGGGCACCGGTCCTGGAGGCGGCGCCGCTGCGCCAAACTGCGGTGGCGGAGCGGTGACTCCCGCGGTCTCCGGCGATTCTGTGTTGAAGTCCGGACCTGGCGTTGGCGCACCGAACCCTCTGTCGGCGCCGGGCGTAAAGGCGCCTTCGTCGAAGCCCATATCGTCATCCGCGGCAAACATGGGCGTTTCCATGGCCTGCGTCGGCGCTCCGGTATCGGGGAGACCATGGGGCGTCTCGGGCGTTCCGAACGCGCTGTCGAATAACGGCGTTTCCATATCGGAATCCGGCCCTGGACCCAGCTCGGGCGTCTCGGGCGTGAAATCGCTGTCCGCTGCGAGATCCTGAAATGCCGTCTCGGGCTGAGGCGTATCCAGCGAACTATCCGACGCTGAGGTCGGCGTGTCAAAAGCGCTTGGCGATTCGAATTCGGGAGGAACCGCGGCTTCTCTGCCCGAAGGCACGGGAGTCTCGACGGGAATGTCGCTTATCGGCGGCAGACCGCTCGGCACGCCCGTGTCTAGCTGCTCGCCTGCCGAATCCGTTTCGTCCAACGGAGGAAGATTCGTGTCGGACGTGTCCGCCGTCGACTCGAAATCACTCAACGGAGGAAGATTTCCCAGGCCGCTATCGCTTTCAAATGCGCCGCCCCCAGCGCCTTCTTCCTCTTCAGGAACACCGTTTCCGTTCTTCGGCTTGTCATCAGCCATTGGAAAAACCTCCGTTAAACGAAATACCGCCTCAAGAACACAAAGTCCTTCAGTTTCGCCATTCTAGCACGGGTCCCAATAGGTGTCAACAAATCCCCTCAGGGCACACCCTTACTTCCTCCCAGCCAAGCCTCCCAACCTTTAGGCTTGCATGGAGATTACCCTGTCACTGCGCGGCCCCACTATTTGCAGGTCCATGTGCCAGTAAGTGATAAATTCAAATATTCCGCGCGTTGAGGGCTGTAAACGCGCTCGGTGGCCGGGGCTCCCACTGGATTGTCCCCTCACCGAATCCCCAAGCTTCCCCCCTGTCTCACCGCAATTGTAAACCATGGTGCGCAAGGCTGCAAGTGCTTAAATCTGGGTTGCTTAAACTCGGCTCCTGCCGTCACCGGCAGATTCACGCTCTGCCCGGCAACAACCGCTCCACATCCGGTTTCAACTCGGGTATCAGATCCACTGCTGTATCGAAGAAACGCGCCGCCTGTTCTGTCTGGCCCAACTGAAGACTGCACCGCCCCATCCCGAAGGCCGCCATACCCACCAGCCCGGCCTTTCCCGGTTCCGGACGGATAGACAGTACCCGGGCATAGTGCTCCATTGCTGCTTCCGGCTGGACTTCGCTCAGAATATCACCGAGAGACAAATGCGCTTCGAGTTCGTCATCCCAGAACACCGTGGTGTCGAGCCCTTCGGCAGCTTTCTTTTCCTGGTACAGTTCGATGACGCGCTCGAAATGCCGTCCCGCACCGGCCGGGTTGTTCAGAAGGTCCTGATACGTTGCCGCCAGGTTGTAGTGCACCCGGATGGAACGGGGATTGTCCTCGAGCGTTGCCAGATACAGGGCTTCGTTGCTGTGCCAGTCGCGGTTCCGGTCGACCGTTATCGCGAGCAAGACCAGACAGCATGCGTACACGACGGGGTAAAACGCCCAATGCGTGGGGCGCCGGGAACAGGCCAGCCACACGAGTTCTGTCAGCATCCAGAGAAAGCCGGCCAAAGGCACGTACAGCCAATGCTCCGCCATGGGCGCATTCAGCGGTATCAGGCCGGAGATCGGAAACCAGGTTATGAGAAACCAGACTCCTGCAATGGCGATACGGTGCTGGCGCTTCAGCACTGCCCCCAGCGCCGTGACCACGATTGCGAGAAGGATTAGGAATCCTGTGAACCCCAGCCATACCGGCACACCCTCGAGGGAACGCTCCATGTGCAGGCCCGTTGGAACAAAGATAAGCTTTACATACAATGTCAGGGCCTGACCGGTTTCAATCAGACGGGTGGCCAATCCCGAGGCGGGTTCCGACGAGTCGGTGCCGAAGTTCAAAACGGTCGTTCGCAAATAGGCATAGACCCCCAGAATCCCCAGCATCGCGCCCAGGACCGGCAGTCTTCCAATTCGGTCGCGTCCGGCCGCTTTCGTGCCGTCGAAACGCGGGGTCCAAAGCAGCAACGGGACGTACAGAAACGGCACAATCAGCGCCGATTCCTTACTCAGGATTGCTGCCGTGAAAAACAGCATACTCAGCGCGAGCCCGCCGATACGCCTGCCTGGGCTGCCTTCCCACACGGCGAACCAGAGCGCCGCGAACATGAAAAACGCCGCCATCGAGTCGCCCCGGCCGCTGATGTACGCCACCGCTTCCGTATGCAACGGATGCACTACCCACAACAACGGGACCACCAGACACACCGTTCTGGGCGCGCTCATTCGGCAAAGCAGCGCGAGCAGCCATAGCGCGGCACCGATGTGAAGAAGGGTGTTGGTCAAATGAAAGGGAAACACGGCGGGGCTTGGGAGCCCATGCTCGAGCCGGCCGTCAAAGGCCCACGTATAATCCGCCATAAACGATACCGCAAGCAGGGGACGGTAGAAGTTGCCTTGTCCCCGGCCGAAGGCATGAAGGTCTTCTTGAAATAGCCGCCACAGCTTGCCCGGGTCCTGAATGTGCTCATGAAGCAGGATCGAGGACGCGTCGTCCCATACGAACTCGCCCGTGAACGTATTGGCGTAAGCGAAAACCCCCAACAGGACAATCATTGCCGCTGTGAACCAGCGAAACGAAAGCTCATTGACGGTTGTGTTCATAACAGCTTACAGCACTCGAAGCCTCAGTTCTTGTATAGGGGGACTATATCAGATTACGTGTCGGCCTGTCTTGCGGGACAGAACGCTGCCCTTTCCGGCTTGATGAACGCGGGCTAGAAGCCAGGTTCGACACCAAGAACGGCGGCCCGGCGGCCCGGTCCGTAGACCGCGAACTTGTCCTTCGTTTTGAGGTATTCCAGCACGATGCCCCGCTTCTTCCCGATGATGCGATGGAATTTGAGCCCCAGAAACTCGTCGCCCTCCATCACCTTCGGCCGCTCAATTTTCCCGGTCGCGGGGATGAAGATCTCGAGAAGCACATAGATCTCATCTCCTTCGTAGCGCGATTCTCCGAACTCAAACCAGCCGACAATCTTTACCACTGGCCGTTCCAACTGTATTTCGGCCCACTCCCGAAACCGCGGAAGCTTGGTATTTTCGGGCTCAAGCACTTCGATTAAATCGCACAGGAAAAGTACCAGGTCCGTGTGCATATTCTCGCGCGCGGCATCCAGCCGGTCCTCGAGACGGTTTGCCACCAGGACAAGTCCCTGCTGGCCCCATTCCGTAACGCTGTGGTCCCGCTCGGCCACCTTCAAATGGGCGATAAGCTGGTCTCTCAATTCGGGCGTGATGCCAGCTTCAAAACTGGCGATGCTGTCAAGTGGTGTGAGGCCCAACACGATTTCGTTGGCGATTTCTTCCGCACTGGGATGGGTCGGCGGAGGCAGCTCTCCAGGAGGGGGGAGCGAGGGGTCCTCATCTTTCTCACAGCCGCCAATGGCCCCAATGCACAGCATGAGGACCGCCAGCCGATGGATGTTGCTCCGACTCATACCGATACCCCCTGTTCGTCTCCTGCGAAAACAATGCCGCGGCCCCTGATCCCTTCGTCAGCGGGCCGCGGTGTAACTCAATTCCTCATGCATGCATGACATGGCCGTTAAGTACCCGGCATGGTTCCACACGGTGCCCTCATGGCGCTTGCGCAATGAACCGTTCGTTGAGCTTGAGGTACTCCAATTCAATGGCCCGATTGTTGCCGAGGGTGTTGATGAATCGCAAGCCGTGGAATTCGTCTCCCTGGCGTGCGCGGACGCTTTCCACGGTGCCGGTTTCCGGCAGAGTAACCTGGAGAAACCAGACAGTCTCTCCGTCCATTGTCGTGTTGCCCGTTACTTTCACACTGGGCCGGTTGATTTGGTCCTTGGAAAGCTGGCGGTACCGCGCCAGCATCGAATTATCCGGCTCGAGCACCTCTAGCAGATCGCACGCCAGAAAGACCACATCGTACATCTTGCGGTTATTCTTGCCCTGATTATACGCGGACTCAATCTCGCGTTCGAACATGTTTGCGACGCGCTTCAGACCGCCTTTGCCGTAGTCGGTGGAACCGTGCTTGTTTTTTGCGTTCTGTAGGTCGGCTTTAATACTGTCTTTGATCTGTTGCGGTTTATTCATCCTTGGTGGCTTTTTGTCACGCCCACGACCTGACTGGGCTTGCTGGGCAGGTTCGTTTGGCTGTCCTAACATTTCATTTATAGCCCCTTCAATTGATTCGCGTATTTCTGCTTGCGCAGAACTGTCGTCTTCGTCTTCTTTCTTCTTCACGCGACTTGCCCATTTCTGGAAGGCGGCGTCCATCATGCGCTTCTCCAATGCGCCACTCACGATATCGTTCAGCATCTGGTATTTCTGCATGAACGTAGCTTTGATTTCGTTCTCGATCTCCTCCGGTGTGGGCGGCGGTGGGGGGGGGGGCGGCGGCGGTGGCGGCGGGGGCGGCGGGGGCGCTTCAGCTTTGCAGCCTCCTAACACGATCAAGCATACTCCAATCAGGAGCGCAATAAGGACTATTCGTTTCATGCGTAATTCTCCACAGACAAAACTGAACCTCGGACAGCATAAAGATTATACTTGACATCATCGGAAAGCACAAATCCCCCAACCATTTGTGCGCCGAGAGCGGTTGCGAAGGGAGTCGCCGCATGGGTTCCAGTAAAACGGGCTCTTTTGAGCGCATAGCCCTCTATTATGAGGCACTTGCAAATGCCCCGAAGCGTCTCGAGCGGGAGAGCCCTCTATTCCTTGACGTCCTGCGCCGCGCACCCGGCAACCGGGTGCTTGATCTGGCCTGCGGTACGGGTCTCCATGCGCGCTGGTTTGCCGAACAGGAGTGCGAGGTTACTGCAACGGACCTCAGCGAGGCCATGATCGCCTATGCACGGCGTCATCGTGCTCATGAACATATCGACTTCCGGGTTAGCGATATGCGCATACCACCCCCGGGAACATGGGATCTGGCCGTCAGCATGGGCAATTCACTGTCACTGCTCATAACCGAGGATGACCTCCGGCAGGTGTTCTCGAACGTCAAACAGCGGCTCTCTCCAAAGGGGACGTTTCTCTTTCAGGTGCTTAATTATGACCGGCCCGAGGCACAACAGCCCCGCCACCGTGTCGAGAGGGCCAGGTTGCCCGATGCCAAACTGGTCGCCATCAAGAACCTTGTCCCCGACGGCCGCCATACCTTGCTCGCGCTCAATTTCTTCGTCGAGGAACAGGGCGGCGGGTACCAATCCGCCGTGGATACCGCGGTGCTGCGCAATTGGTCGAGGGACGTTTTGCTCACGATTGCCCGGGAGTGCGGTTTTGAAACGGTCGCTCTGTACGGAGGATTTGACGGTGAGGCCTTCGATGCCGCCGCTTCACCGGATCTCATCGTCCTCCTGCAAAAGGCCTGAAGCTCGACAAAGGGCCGTTTTTCGTTGCTTTCACGCGCATTTTTGTGTTATTACACGCGGAAATCCGGGGGCCTTCGGAGCGAATTCCCCATGACACTGACAAGTACCGAACGTATCGCCAACATACTGCGGCGGGAACCCGTCGACCGTATCGGCCTTTTCGAGCATTTCTGGGGCGATACCCAAAAGAAATGGACTCGGGAAGGCCATCTGCGGGAGGGCGAGTCCCTCGCCGACCATTTCGAATTCGACATCGAAACCGGTGGGTGGTTCAATATGACCGCCGACCTGGATTTCGAGCCCCTTGTCGTCGAGGAAACGGAGGATACCATTCTCACGCGCGACGGTAATGGCGCCCTGTTGCGCCGCCACAAGCGCCATGACGCCACTCCCGAGCATGTCGATTTTCTGGTCCAGGATCGCAGGGGGTGGGAAGAGCATATCAAACCCCTCCTGAAACCCGATCGGCGCCGCACCGATTTCCAGGCCTATCGCGAGGCTAAGCGCCATGCTGCCGAAAAGCAGCGTTTTTTCTGTTGGGGCGGGACCAACGTGTTCGAGCTCATGCATCCCGTCTGCGGCCATGAATACATGCTCATGGGCATGGCCGTCGATCCCGATTGGGTTAAAGACATGGTCGAGACGTTTGCCAGCCTGGTCATGGACATGATGGAGATGCTCTTTGGCGAGGAGGGCTGGCCCGACGGCATCTGGTTCTACGAGGACATGGGCTTCAAGGGCAGGCCCTTCATGTCCGCGGACATGTATCGCGAGATCGTCCAGCCCGGACACAAGAAAACCATCGATTTCATTAAGACGAAGGGCCTGCCGGTCATCATGCATTCGTGCGGCTATGTCGAGCCCCTGGTGCCGGGCATGATTGAGGCCGGCATCGATTGCCTGCAGGTTATCGAAGTCAAGGCCGGGATGGACCTTGTCAAGCTTTACAGGGATTTCGGCGATCGGTTATCCTTTATGGGGGGAATGGACGTTCGCGTTCTCTACACGAATGATACGTCCCTGATCGATGCGGAATTGTGCGCCAAGATCCCCGTAGTTAAAGGAAACTACGGCTACGTGCTCCATTCCGATCACTCGATCCCGGATCAAGTCGAGTATGAAAGCTATCGGTATTTCACCCGGAAGGGTTTGGAGCTAGGCTCCTACAACGGCAGGTAAGGCGAAGTCGGATTCGCAAAGAGGAGACGGACATGTCCGAGGAACTGTTACAACAATTGGCGGTTTGCGTCGAGCGCGGTAAAGTCAACCAGGCCTCGCCCTACCCACCCGACATGAAGGGTCAGGACGGCGCGGATGAGCTGACGAAGAAAGCCCTGGACGCGGGGGTCTCGCCGGGTGAAGTGCTCGAAAAGGCCCTGATTATAGGCATGGGCAACATCGGCAAGAAGTTCAGCGCCAACCAGGTCTTTGTGCCCGACGTGCTCATGGCCGCCAAAGCGATGACTGCCGCGATGGCCCACCTGAAGCCGTTCCTGGATTCCGGCGAAGTCAAGACCAAGGGCACCTTCGTGATCGGCACGGTCCAGGGAGACCTCCACGACATCGGCAAGAATCTGGTTTGCATGGTCATGGAAGGCGGCGGATGGAAAGTGGTCGATCTCGGTGTGGATGTGTCCCCCGAAAAATTCCTCGCGGCCGTCCAGGCCAATCCGGGCGCGGCCGTAGGCTTGAGCGCCTTGCTCACGACGACGATGGTCAACATGGAAAAAACCGTGCAACTTGTCAAGGGCGAGGTGCCAGGAACCACGATCGTCGTCGGCGGAGCGCCACTCACACAGGAATTCGCCAACAAGATCGGAGCAGACGCCTATTCGCCCGACCCACAAGGCGCTTTGGATTATCTCAACACGAACGTCGCTGCGTAAGGGCGTTTCAGACGGAAGCTTGTCAACGCGGACGCGCTCCCTTTCAGGAAAAGAGGGACCGCGTCCGCGTAGTTTGCACGGGCGAGTCAGGCCGCTTCTCTCCTCTTTGCATGGACGCTTCGCAGGTTGATTCAATACCCCGTTCCGGCGATACTTTATGCAGCTTAGCCTTTGCCCTCCACGAGGCTGTGAGCACCAGAAACCGCAGGTAATGGAGACAGGTTCATGCACAGTGTGATTCAGGTTTGTTGCCTTGTATCTGCCGCTCTTTCCCAGGGCATTGCGGGTGCCCTGCCGGATGCGGCCCTCCCGCAAGAGCCTGCCGGTCGAGACGTTCTTTATATCAGCGATATCTGGGACGGCCTGGAGCCGAAGCATACGCAAGGCTGGGGTGCGCTGGGGCTCAATACGGCAACCCAGCCGCCCGATGGCCGTAAGGCCACGCCCCTTCAGGTGGGAGACCACGTCTACGAGAAGGGCCTGGGCGCACATGCGGCGGGCTCCACAGAGATCGTGCTGCAGGGCCACTACGTGCGTTTTGAGGCCGAAGCAGGAATTCAGCGTCAGGGCGGCGGTCGCGGCAGCGTGATATTCGAAGTCTACGTGGATGATGAGAAGCGCGCCGCCGCAGGGCCGCTCAGCGATGACGATGCGCCGCAGCCCATTTCCGTCGATTTGGCTGGTGCGCGCGTCTTGAGGCTCGTGGCTCTTGACGCCGGCGACGGCATCGGTTGCGACATGGCGAACTGGCTCAACGCCCGCCTTGTATGCGACCCGAACATGCTGCGTTTTGGCGAGCCCGCCATAACCGTCATGGGGCAGCCAGCCCCTGAACCCAGCGCAGAGGTGTGCGGCTTTTCACTGCTCGCCGCGGGCGAAGGACCGCAACTTGGCTCGCTTGGACGGCGTGCTTTTGCAGCATGCCTGCGCGAGGGAGAAACCGTTGAGATTTCGGTGCCCCTGTTCAACGTTCCCGAAGATGCCCGCGTGCAAGCGGAGATTTCGGTAGCGGGCGAGGGGAGTGCTCGCGTTGTGGCGGCGGTAGCGGACCGTCGAACGGAGCACGAATTTTCCGCGGATGCCCGCACGCGGTTGACTATCAGCCCCCCGCCGGCAAAGGAATCTCACTTGGTCCTGCACCTCGAGGGCAAGACGGGGGAGAGCCGCGTCAAGGTTCAGGATTTGCGGTTTTCCTGTGGTGGTCGCGAGCTTCCTGTACCCGCCATGCCGGACCAGCCTCGCGAACCCGCAGCTCCGCCACCGCCCCTGCCCGCCCTTCGGCCGGGAATGCAGGAATTGCTGCTCGAGTGGGACTGGCGCATGCAGGATGGCATAGGCACCGAGCGCGAGGCCGTCTCGTATGCGACGGTTATCGGGCGCCTGCTTGAGCGAGGCGGCGCCCTGCTCGATGATTTGCGGGGCGCCAGCGTACCGCTGGAACCGGAGAACACCCGCTGGCAGGAGCTGAAGCGCCAATTCGAAGAACTGACTGACGCGAGCGTCCCGGACGGAGATCCCCGGTGGGAAACCCTCTGGCACCGCGTCCACCATGCGCGCCGGGAGATTGCCTTCGCCAATCCTCTGGCCGATGTGGGGCCGCTGCTGTTTGCGAAACGCGTGCCGTCGTATTTCAGCCACCAGTTGACGCAGTACTATGGCTATTGCGCACGCGGTGGTGGCGGGCTCTACGTGCTCGATGCACCCGGCACGTCCATGGAATGCCGCGAACTGGTGTCGAGCCAACTGCCGCTCGGCAGTTACATGCATCCCGAAGTCTGCCACGACGGCGACCGCATCCTCTTCGCTTACTGTGAAGTGCCCTCCGACCCATACGATGAAATCCGCGAGAACTGTCTCGACCGCCATTTCCATCTTTACGAGGTGCATCCGGACGGGTCGGGTCTGCGGCAGATCACGGAGGGGCCTTACGACGATTTCTCGCCGCGTGAACTGCCTGACGGCAACCTGATGTTCATCTCGACCCGCCGTGGCGGATTCCACCGGTGCGGGCGGGGACCTTGTTTCGTCTATACCCTCGCGCTTGCCGGGGCCGATGGCTCGAATCCTCGCACGGTGTCGTTTCACGAAACCCAGGAATGGGATCCTGCCGTGCTCGCTGATGGACGCGTGATTTATACCCGTTGGGACTACGTCGACCGCAACGCCGTGCATTACCAACAGCTCTGGGCGGTCCGGCCCGATGGCACGGCCCCCGCCATCTACTACGGGAACAACACGTTCAACCCGGTGGGTGTCTGGGAGGCGCGCCAGGTGCCGGACTCGCCGTATGTTATGGCCACGGCGGCCGCCCACCATGCCATGACCGCCGGTTCCATCATTTTGCTCGATACCACGCGTGGCGTGGACGGCCTCGAGCCCATCACGCGGCTGACGCCCGATGCACCGTTCCCCGAGAGTGAAACGCACGTGCTCCCGGGCGGCTGGCACGCCCCCGGCAGCCCGAAAGAATACGACACGCCCGAAGAGGCCCGCCGCTGGCCGGGGCACTGCTACCGCAGCCCCTATCCGCTTAGCGAGAAGTATTTTCTTGCCGCGTACAGTTTCGATGCCCTTATCGGAGAGCCCGATGGAAACAAACCGAATATGTTTGGGCTCTATCTTGTGGATGCCTTCGGGAACAAAGAGCTGCTCTACCGCGACCTGAACATCGCCAGCCAATGGCCCGTGCCCATCCGGCGGCCCCGGCCCCGGCCTCCGGTCATTCCGTCCATCAGTGACCCGCAGCTTGCCGGGGAAGGCGTCGGCACGTTCTTCCTGCAGGATGTATACGCCAGCGACCCCAAGCTTCCCGAGGGCACGATCACCCGCTTGCGCATCGTACAGGTGTTGCCCAAGACCACGCCCCATGCCAATCAGCCCACCGTGGGATTCGCCAACGCCTCCCCCGGAAAGCAGGTGCTGGGTACCGTGCCGGTCGAAGCGGACGGCTCGGCCTATTTCCGCGCACCGGCGGGCATTCCACTGGCCTTCCAGGCCCTCGACGAGATGGGCCGGGCCGTCCAGGTCATGCGAAGCCTCACCTACCTTCAACCCGGCGAGAAGATGTCCTGCGTGGGGTGTCACGAACACCGCTTGACCGCTCCGCCCGAGATGTCAGCGCCGTTGGCGATGCAGCGTCCGCCGTCTCACATCCAGCCCGCGCCCGACGGCGCCAATCCGCTGAGTTACCCGATTCTGGTGCAGCCCGTGCTCGACAAACACTGCGTGGGATGCCATGGCGGAGAAACGCCCGCGGGGCCTGAGGGAACCCCTATCGTGCTCACGGGCGAGCCGGATGGCCGGTACAGCAAATCGTATAACGTCCTCGCCAAACGCGTGCCCTTCACGTCGTGGGGGGGGCTCGAGGAAAACGGAGAGCCCCTCACGCAGCCTGGCCGGTTCGGCGCCCGTGCCAGTCAGTTGATGGAGATGCTTCTCGAGGGCCACCACGAGGTGAAGCTCAACGACGAGGAGATGGACCGCTTTGTCACGTGGATGGACGCCAACGCTCTCTTCTACGGCACGTTCAAGCCGGAAGACCAGGAGCGCCAGCTTCGCGGCGAACGCATCGAAGGACCCGCGCTGCAGTGACTATTTGAGCCGGGTCGCATAGACCATGGGCTGTGAGAAGAGCGTTTCGCCGCTCGCATCGTATGCCTTGACGCGCACAAATATGATATCCGGCTTGCCATCCGCCAAACGCGGAATCTGGAACGCACCTGAGGAGCCGTCAACGGCGAGCGCAATGCCCGTTTCCGTAATGAACTCGATGCGGTTGGCCCCGCTGGTGTCCACGACCACTTGGTCCGGCCCGGCGGCTATTCGCGTAAACGCCAGGCCTGTTCCCAGGAGGGCGCCGTAGAAGCGGCCCTGCCGGTAGGCGCGCAGGCAGTCTTCCACGGTGAAGCTATCAACGAGCAGGATGTTACGGCCCTGCCAGGCACCGTCGACTGCGCTCATGCGGTGGTCGGGCACGAAAAAGCCGAAACACTGGCGGCCCGTGGTGAGAATGGCGTCCCAGAAAACCTCATTCTCGATGCAGCTCTTCGATTCGCGCTCGAGCACACAGCCGTGATTGAAGATCTCGATGCCCAACACGCGTGAATCAAAATCAAGCATTTCGATGGCGGCTTCCTGGGATAGCTTCGACCATACGGGATGGTTGAGCGTAACGCCGCCGCCATTCTCGACAATTAACTCGTCGAGAATCAGCGCGAAACCTTCTCTCCAGGGCCGCCCCACGCCCATGGCATACCCGTGGTCGCGCAACTTGAACCGGTTTCGCGCATCGAAGTTCCCGCTTCGGTAGGCCGAGCCGGGCGCACACAGGTGCAGTTGCGTATCCGTAAAACTGTGGTGTTCGGCATTCGGAGCCTCGAGAATGTCATGCGGAATCGTGGTGAAAACCCGGCCGCCCACGGTAAAGGGGAGCTGGCTGCGCAAATCCTCGGGCAACTCGTCTGCCCAGCCCGTCTCGGGGTCCAGCAGAATGGCGTTCCAGTCGAAGGGACCGTCCTGGAATTCCCCCCGCACCATGACGCCATGCTCTTGTCCGGCGCAAAACTGGTTCGTGCGTATGCCTTCCATGGGCCACCACGGCGCGCTGGGGTAGTAGTTAGAGATGGTGAAGAAACGAAGGCCGTCTTCGTAGGCACGGTCCAGGACCGTCTGTGAGCCGATATGGGCGTGCGTGGTCGTAACCACCCGCTGGACGGTCTCCCAATTGACATCCTCATAGGGCATGGGATTGCGCGGCGGTGTTTTCACCCCGGGCGCGGGTTCCTCCGCATACAGGATACAGGCAGCGGAGAGGGTCAGCAGAACAAGGCATTCTCGAAAGCTGCCAGGCATGATATGGCCTCCTTCGCGGAATTCACCGCTCGTCCCCACCCGAGTCTTCCACATCTTCAGCGGCGGTGTGCAGCAGGCAGGTATTCCGTGACATGCAGTGGTGGCATTCCGAGCGGGGGAGATTGCACTCTTCGGGGTAGGTGACGGAGTCCGCCCATCGCTGGACGAGGAACCACCCGATGACCACAGCGGCCAGAACAAGGGAAGCGGCGATCGCTTCGACGAGCACGTTATCCTCCGATGCCGGCGAACCCCATAAAGGCCAGCGAAAGGATGCCTGCGAGCATGAGGGTGAGGGCCGCGCCCTTCACCACACTGGGAACATCGGCGAGGTTCAGTTGTTCGCGCAGGCCCGACATGATGATGAGCGCCAAAGTGAAGCCCGCGCCTGCGCCAAAGGAGAATGCAACGGACTGCCCAAGGCTGTATTCGCGCATGGTCTGAAACAGCGCCACGCCGAGGATTGCGCAATTGGTGGTAATCAGGGGGAGAAAGATACCCAATGCGCGGAACAGGGCCGGACTGAATTTCTTGATGAACATCTCGACAAGTTGCACCGCCGAGGCGATTACCGCGATGTAGCAGATCAGCCGCAGGTATTCCGCGTTAAACCGGAGCAGCAACACGTTGATGCCATAGGCGCAAATCGAACTGACCAGCATGACGAAGATGACCGCCAGGCCCATGCGCACCGCGGTTTCGATCTTCCCCGAGACCCCGAGGAATGGGCAAATGCCCAGGAACATGCTCAGCACAAAGTTATTGACGATTGCCGCGTTCAGGAAGATTTCCCATGCACTCTGTTCCATACCGACCTCTTATTTCACTTCCTGGAGTTTCCGTTCGCGCCGTTCGCGCAGCCAGTTGAAAAACAGCAGCCATGCGCCCAAGGTGAAGAAACCGCCCGCAGGCAATCCCATCACCACCCACTTCTCGAAACTGTCGCCGAAAAGGCGGAAGCCCAGAATGGTGCCGTTGGCAGGAAGCTCGCGTACCACTCCAAGACACAGCAGTGCGAACGTGAAGCCTGCGCCCATGCCCAGGGCATCAATGAACGACATCTTGACGTTGTTGCGGGACGCATAAGCCTCCGCACGGCCCAGAATAATGCAGTTGACGACAATCAGTGGGATGAACGCTCCCAGCGCCTGGTAGAGAGAGAGGCTGATGTATTGGATCACGTAGTCCACGATCGTCACGAAGGTTGCAATGACTACAATAAACGTCGCGATCCGGACCTGCTTGGGAACAATGCTGCGAATGAGCGAGACCACCACGCTGGACATGACCAGCACGAACGTCGCGCATGCGCCCATGGCCAGCGCGTTCTTTACCGTATTGGAAACGGCCAATGTGGGGCACATCCCAAGGAGCATGACGAACACGGGGTTCTCCCGCCACAGCCCCTTCACGAATTCGTCCATGGTCTTTGCCGGGTTTCCGTTCGCCATCAGGAATTGCCTTTCTGCAACTGGTCCAGGTGCGCCTGGATGAGAGGAACAGCCTCCTGGGCGCTGTCGTTGAGCATCCGCGCCACGGCCTTCGACGATATTGTTGCGCCGGATATGCCTTCCACCTGCCAGGGATTGGTTTTTTCGCCGTTCTTGGCGAATTCCACCGTGTGGGCAAGCGAGCCGCCGTCGGCACTCAATTCCAGGGAAAGCGTTTCCTGGCTGGCATCCGACGCGGCAAAATTGGCCAGGAAATCGGGATCCTTTCCGATCCGGTCGCCCAGTCCGGGCGTTTCGCTGCTCTGGAGCACCGTGAAGCCGGTTATGCGGCCGCTTTCGGGGTTGTAGCCGTAAATGGCCCGGATGACGTCCTGGTAACCTTGGGCGGCCGCCTCGATAGCCACGCCGAGCAGGGCGCCCGCTTCATCGTACCCCGCGTAAACCTTTTTCATCCCCGGAGTCGGGTCGTCCACTTCGACAGGGCGGAATCCGTCATTCTCCACAGCGAATGCCTGGCTGGACGCTGCCCCAGGCAGTACCTCGAATACAGCCCCCCGAAGCTGCTCGAGCTTGTTCTGCCGGATGCCGGCCTCGGTGGCCTTCACAGCGAAGAAGATCAGAAGACCGGACAAAAAGGACGCTCCGCCCAGCGTCGCAATCATGTGCAGACTGCTGGGCTGGCCGGCCTTTCGGACTATTGGAGTGGTAGTGCTCATTTCGCTGCCTTCTTGACTCGTTTAGTTCCGAACACCCGTGGCTGGGTGAAGTTTTCGATGTGAGGCGATAGTGCGTTCCCCAACAGAATGGCATACATGACGCCCTCGGGAAGCCCGCCTTCGATGCGAATAAGAATGGTCAAGAACCCCATGAGCCCGCCATAGAGCCAAACGCCGAGCGGGGTAGTGGGGGAGGCTACCATGTCCGTCGCCATAAACACTGCCCCGAGCATGAGCCCTCCGGAAAACAGCATGAACGCGGGCGTCGGATTCGATTTGTCGGCCAGGTAGAACAGCCACCCGAACAGGTACGCCGAGCCGAGCATGGCGGCGGTGATGCGCCAGTTCATCATGCCCCGCACAACGAGATACGCGCCGCCCAAAAGAATGAATATCGCGCAGGTTTCCCCCGTAGACCCCGGGATCGTGCCGGTGAACAGGTCCACGGCCGGTGTGGTCGTGCGCTCGAATTTCATAAGCGAGAGAGGAGTAGCGCCGCTCCATCCGTCAATTTGCGCCTGGGCCAGATAGTCCGCTAAAGCCGCCGCCTTCGTGTCGGGGCTAAGAAACGGCAGCGTCAGCGACGTCGGGATAAACTGAGTGAAGCGCCCTTCCACAAACGCCGGAATCCATTTGGTCATGGCTGCCGGAAACGCGGCCTGCAGGAAAGCCCGTGCAACCAGGGCGGGGTTGAACGTATTGAAGCCCAACCCGCCGAACAGGGCTTTGCCCAGCAGGATCGCGATGATCCCGCCTGCAACCCCCATCCAGAGCGGGATGCCCGGCGGGAGGGTCAGCGCCAGCAGAATGCCCGTGATCACCGCGCTGAAATCGGTGATCGTCGTCGGCTTGCGGGATATTTTGCAGACCGCATGCTCTGTCAATACGCTGGCCGCCGTCGTGGCGCAAATCAACGCCAGCGCGCTCAGTCCGAACGACCACACCGCGAACAGGCAGATCGGCATCATCGCATATACCACGTTACGCATGATCACGTCGGTGGTTACGTTCGCCTTGATGTGCGGCGACGTGCGAATCTCGAAGGTTCCCGGGCTTGTGACCGTCACGAAGCTGCCTTCCTTTCACGGATGATGGACTTGGCCACCCGGAACCGCTGAACCAGGGGGATATTCGACGGGCACACATACGAACAGGACCCGCACTCGAAGCAGTCCATCAGGTTGAACGTGTTAGCCATGGTGTCGTAATCGCGTTTGCGGGCCAATTGGCCCAGCCGCGACGGGTTCAAATGCATGGGGCAGGCATCGACGCAACTTCCGCAGCGAATGCAGGGGTATTCCTTGCGGTTGCGCTTCTGCACCTCTGCCTTGTCGAGCACCAGGATGCTCGTCACGCCCTTTGTGATGGGTATGTCGAGCGACGGAACCGCTACGCCCATCATCGGGCCGCCCAGTATCACGACCGAGGCATTCTCGCCGCGGTACCGGCACTGCTCGAGCACAAACCGGATGGGCGTACCCAGCGCCACCAGGTAGTTGCCCGGGTTGGCGATGGCAGGCCCTGTGACCGTGATCACGCGCTCGATCAGGCCCCGCTGCATGGGCAGCAACTCCCCGATCTGGGCCAACGTCGCCACATTGAACACCGAGGCGCCCACATCCATCGGAAGCCCTCCGGACGGCACCTCGCGGTTCAACAGCGACTTGATGAGCATCTTCTCGGCGCCTTGGGGATACTTCGTCTCGATGGACTCGACTTCGATGGGCTCGCCATCCGGTTTTGCGAGCCGCATGGCTTCTACAGCGTCGGGCTTGTTGTTCTCGATCCCTACGACCACCCGCGTGGCTTTGTACGCCCGCTGAACCACACGGATGCCTTCATAGACGTCCTCCGGATGCTCTACCATCAGGCGGTGGTCGGTCGTGAGATACGGTTCACACTCGCACCCGTTCACGATCACCGTGTCGATCTTCTTCCCTTCCGGCACTGCCAGTTTGACGTGGGTGGGAAAGGCGGCGCCGCCCAGCCCCACCACGCCCGTCCGCTGAACGGCCTTCACGATTTCCTCGCTGGACATGTGATCCACATCCGCGGGGGCGCCGTACAGGATTTCCTGGCTTTCGCCCGGGTACACTTGCAGAAAGATGGCGGGGGACATGCCGCCCCGTATGTCACGGGCCAGCCCGATGCGCGTGATCCGGCCCGTCGCCGGCGCGTGCATGGGCACCGAGACGAACCCGCCCGGTTCCGCAATCGGCTCGCTTCTGACGACTTCCTGCCCTTCGTGCACAATTGGCTTCGCCGGTGCCCCGGTATGCTGCGACAGAGGAATGACCATCTCATCCGAAAACGGCAAGCGCCGGATGGGCCGGTGCTCCGTCAGCTCTTTGTGTTCCGGCGGATGCACCCCATGCGAGAAGGTTTTGTCAAGACCGAGTAGAGTCAATACGCTCATGTGTACCAGATAGGGTTTTGCGGGCGCGCTCCCATTCCCCCGGGAGCGCGCCCGCGCGTTTCCATCGAGCGGGCGAGGGACCCGCGTTGACTACATCTCGTTGAACTTGGCCGCGCGTTTCTGAAGCTTGTCGACGCCCTTTTCACTCGGATCCCACGGATCCCCGGGTCGGATGCAGCGGGCCGCGCACCGTTCCGCGGCTTTCACGATGTCTTTGTAGCTTCCAGATTTGTAATCCGCCAATTGGGCCTGTTTTTTGTCGTTCCATACAAACATCTTCGGATTGATGAGCACACACTCACCACATCCCGTGCATTGATTCGAGTCAAGGAAAGGTTCCATGCCGCCTCCAGTTGCTGTGCTAGACGCGCCTGCCGCAGCCGCAGGGGCCGTTTGTCGCTCCGCAGAAGCACCGCCGTTTCCCTCGGCGCTCTTGGCTGCCACAGCCGCGGGAACCGCGGCGGGAACCGAAACCAATTGCGACAAATTGCCGCCATCGGCCAGTTGGAGCAACCCGGCCGTGATCTTCTGAACCACTTCAGCGCGCGCCTGGTTTGCTATTTGATTTACATCAACCTTCTGATCGGCGCCTGTCAGCGACTTGAGCAAGTGCCAGAAATTGCGCCGGTCTTCGGTTGATTCCACGATCGATTTCGAGCAGATAAGACGGGACAAACGGTTCTTCTTGTCGACCGCCCATAGATACGGATACAGGCCCTCACGCTCTTCCGGAGGCAGATTGATGAACTCGGCCATCGGAACCATGTCTTCGTTCCACGTGTCCTGCGGAGCCTTGCGGAAATGCTTGCGGAACCGGCTTTCCGTCGCCGCGTAGTCCGCAAACGTCAGCGGAATCTCCATCGTGCCGGGGTTGCCGTCTTCATCGACGTAACTCAGCGTGAACGTAGGCCAGTCGTCATCGAGGGCGGGATTGCCCTCGAGGTCCAGCCCGTCCGCGGGGCTTTGGCCAAGGTCCGGGTTGTAGCGGAACACCGGATAGGCACGCGACTCGACGGCCAGAATCGACTGGTATTTCGCCACGTCGTCGCCAATGCCGTGCTCAGGCATGCACGGGGCATGTATATTGAACAAGGCGGGCCGCTTTGTGGTGAGCCCTTGCACAAACCCTTCCAGCAAGTGGCCCACGTTCGCAATCGTGCCCTGCATCACGTACGTCGTGCGATGGCTCATTGCAATCAGGCCGACCTCTTTGCGGATTTCTTCTTTACCCTGAATGGCCTTGCCAAACTGGGCCATGTCGGAAACCTGCCCGAAGTATCCGGAAGTGCAGGCCTGGCCGCCGGTATTCGAGTAGACCTGCGTGTCCAGGCAGACAATCTTCACCGGTTTGCCGCTCATCATCAGGCGCGACATGTTCTGGAATCCGATGTCGTAGAGCGCCCCGTCACCGCCAACCGCCACCACCGGCGGGCACAGGTCGAATTCCTCGTCCGTGAACCGCCGCCAGTTGAAGTACCGGAAAAACTCCTCGTGTTCCTTCGGATTGTAGTTGCCGGCCAGTTCCATTTCCGCCTTGCGTATGGCCTTGAAGCCGTCGGCCATTTTCGCCATATGGCCTTCGAAGACGCCCATGGCCATCGATGTGCAGTCCTGGAACAGGTGGTTTGCCCACGGGAACGGATATGGATTGTACGGATAGGTCGAACCCCAAACCGAGGTGCACCCCGTCGCGTTGATCATGCCCATGCTGGACCGGCCCCGTCCCGTGACGCCCTCGGTATATTCCCACCGCAAATGCTTCAACTTGGCGAGAATGTCGGTCGACATCTTCAGCCATTCGCTGTCGATGGTACTGTTGACTTTGCCCTCTTCCAAAGCGGTCGTCAGATTGGCGAGGGTGAGGTCCTTCCCCTGAAGGGCCGTAAGCGCCTTGTTCATCGCATCCGTATCGCTGATGTTCACTTGCTCGGCGAGCTTGAGCCGGATGTGCTTCTCCATGCGCTCGATCAGATCGTTCAGACGGGCGACGTGAGCCTTCACCCGGGGCTGCATCAGCGCTTCGACAACAGCGGTGAAGAGGTGCATGACAGTCTTTTCACCGCAACCCAGGCACGCACCGTCTCCACCAACCATCGACTTGTAGTTCACCTTGTCGAGGAGGAGCGTATCGAGTGCGCCGATGCCTTCCTCGAGGCTGTCGATGCGGATGTATTCGGGCTTCGTATTCGGCAGGGCCAGCCAGAAATCCCAGTTGCGCCGCAGTTCTTCGATCGTCTCCGGCGTTTGCGTGATCACGTGAAGCGCATCGGCAGGACAGACCTGGACGCATTCCATGCAGCCTTTGCAGGTGTACGGATCGACCGTAATCGAAAGCAGTCCGCCGCTTCCGGCCTTGTCTTTTTCCTTCAGAATGTAATACGGAGCGCTGACGCCGAATTTGAACGGACGAAGCACATCCATCAACGCGGCTGCTTCGTTCTCGACTTCGGTTTTCTTGTCACCGGACAGCGGGCTCTCGGCAAGGGTCTCTTCGACCGCCTGTGTCAGCAGCGCTGTTACATCGGCAGCGTCGTTGTCGCCAATGGCCGCGCGCAGCTTCTTCTCGATAGTGCCGGCCACCTTCGGCAGGTGTTTGAACTGGGTGCCGTTCTCTTCGGCCTTCCTGATGCCCGTAGCCACCACGTCCGACACGGTACTCACAAGACCCGGTAACGCCGAATCCGGGCAGATAGACCAGCAGTCGCCGCATGCCGTGCACTTCTGCGGGTCCCAGACCGGGTGTCCAAACCGGATGCTCGTCATGTCGCGAAATACGCCCGACGCCACGGGAATGCAGCTCATGCTGATAAAGGGATCTGTCAGATTGTCGTTACCCCGGCCGGTTGCGTAGAAATGGCCCGTCTGTTCCCAATACCGGTGGATGTCCGTCAACGGAGCGCTGCTCTTGGGCTGCTGTTTGACCATTACGGGCATCAACGGCTCCTTGCGAAGGGCCTTTGCGTCCGCCTCGATGACCGTCTTGCTGGTGATTTCGGTCAGTTCCGTGAAGCCACGGCGTACGACCTTCACGTTGTCGTCGACTATCCGGCGCCCTTTCGCCCCGAACTTGTGTTCCAACTGGTCCTCGATGGCCTTGAACAGGGCATCTTCCGTCAGGTTCCGCTGTTTCATCACCGGAGAAGCCGCGAAGAATGCTCCCATGAACGCAATACCCTGCATGCGGAACTGCAACTCGGGGTCGGTCGCGATCTCGCGAGCAATCTTGAAACCGTCGACGTAGAAGACTTTGATATCGTTATCGGCGATGATCTTCTGGTAGCGCGGCGGAAACTGTTCTTTCCAGACCTCCTCCGGACTCTCCAGCTCACTCTGGATGATGAAAACGCCGCCCTTCTTCAGGCCCGCCAGCGGATTCGAATGGCTGAACACGTTGGGGTCGGGGGAGAGGACCACGTCCACGTAGAAATACTCGCAATTGACCCGGATCGGCTCCGGCGCGGCCGACAGATAGTAGGTCGTCGGCTGGCCTTTCTTCTCCGAACCGTACTTTGGATTCGCCTTGATGTGATATCCCAGCAAGTCAAACAGCGTCATGGCGAGGTTCTTGCCGGTGGTGATGGCGCCCCATCCGCCAATGGAGTGGAATCGCACCGTGATGCTTTCCTTCGGCAGAAGATTGGGATTCTCGCTGCCGCGAACCGCCAGTTCCTTGACGTCGGGATACGACTCGAGGATCGTCTGCTGATACACTTCCTGCTTCGGCGTGTAAGCCTTGTCCCGCACAAAATCAATCGACAGATAGAACATCTTCTTCTGTTTGCCGTCCGGCAGCATGTTCTCGACCGCGCCGATGACGCCTTCCGGCTGCAGGTCACGGCTGCCCATGCCGTAGCATCCCGAATACAGGGCCGGCACATCCGCCGCCTTGCCGTATGTGTCAAGTTTCGGATAAGGAGCGCCCTTGCCATTTGCATGGGCATTCTCGATGCATTTGTTGATTGCGGCGCGCACCTCGCGAATCAGAGGCAAGTCTTCCGCGAGGGGCTGGTCCGTGCGTTCGAGCACGCAGACTCCTTTGCGGCCCTTCAATAGCGGGGTCAGCATATCGGACGGGAACGGGCGAAACATGACCATATTGACGACGCCGATCTTGAGCCCGCGCGTTTCCCGCAGGTAATCCGAAACCACTTCCATGCTGGGGACCACACTGCCTTGCCCAATAAGCACGTATTCCGCGTCGTCCATCCGATAGGTGAGCACGCGCTTGTACTCGCGGCCCGTGAGACGCGTGAATTCCGCCATGCATGCGTCCGTGATGTCCGCTATGTGGTCGAAGAAATAGGGCCGCTGCGCGGCGACGCTCTGCATGTACGAATCCTGGTTCTGAACAATGCCTGCCATAACCGGGTTATCCACATCCCACAGGATGGGTATCCGGCGGCGTTTGTCGCCGTAGATAATGCGTTGTGCGGGCGTGGGCGTGTCGATGATGTCATCCGGACACCCGAGATATTCCTCGATAAGCGCGCGCTCCGGCAGTAACAGCGATTCGATAAGGTGCGTGGTCAGGAACCCGTCTTGCGCCACGATCCCCGGATTCAGGGCCAACTCGGCAATCTTGTGCGCGATGATGTTCAGATCGGCAACTTCCTGAACGTTCTTCCCAAATACCTGGAAGAATCCCGTATCGTCTACCGCATGGTAATCGTCATGGCCGGCGTGAACGTTCAGTGTGGACTTGGTCATCGCGCGGCAACCCATGTTAAGAATATAGGTAAGCCGTTTGCCCACGGCCGCGTACAGCGATTCGTGCATGTAGGCAATGCCTTGGCCGGACGAGAAGTTGCAGGAACGCAACCCGGCCATGGACAAACCGGCCGTGACCGCCGCCGCGGCATGCTCGCCCTCGGGTTCGATAAAAATCAGCGAGCGGTCGGAAATGTTGATATGTCCAGCCGCTGCTGCCTCCGCCCAATATTCACCCATTTGCGTTGAGGGCGTGATCGGATACGCTCCCGCGGCGTCACTGGATTCTCGCTCGCACATGATAACGGCGGTATTCCCGTCCATCGCTTCGCGGATTCCCGGATACTTGTTCTTCTCCTTGGCGTCTTTCATGTCCTAACCCTTGTTGTGTGTCGTTAAACCAGCTTCTTAATCGCCCAAAACGGTCAGTTCAAATGAGCTGATCGCATCTAAGTCTTGCCCACTATCCCCCCCAGGCTTCCTCCGTCTCCGCGTCCGGTATCCCGGGTACCGTCCACGAAAGGCCGGCATCAGGGCACTGTCTTCCATGCCGCGCGATTCGCTCAGCCAATCGGCAACGCACTCTTGCGTGTGATGCGCCTGGCCTGGGTACCCTTTATGGGGCCCAGATCCCTGTCCAGCCAGACAATCGCACCCGTCGGGCAGCGTTCAATGGCAACCTTACAGTCGGGCCGCCACTTACTATAGTCCACACGGGCCAGATTATTCACGATTGCAATCATGTTATTGGGGGCGTCCATGGCGCACCGGCCGCAGGCCGTGCAGGCCACCGCGCACTCCACCTCGGCCTCTCCGCCCTCTGCTTCGTTCTTGCAGGCCACCCACAACCGCTGATTCACGGGCAGCAGTGTGAAAAGGTCTTTCGGGCACTCGTCGACGCAGGCGCCGCAGGCCGTGCATTTGGCCTCGTCCACGACAGGCAGCCCGTTGTCATTCATGGTAATGGCGCCGAAGTCGCACACGACCATGCAGTCGCCGTATCCCAGGCATCCCCAGACGCATGCCTTTCCACCTCCGGCGACGAGCGCCGCGGCCCGGCATGTTTCGGCGCCGTAGTAGCTGGCCATTTGGCGCGCCACGTTATTGCCGCCCGCACAGGCCAAACGCGCCACGCGGCGGACCTGAGCCCCCGCTTCCACGCCCAGGTATGCGGCGATCTTCTCGATCATTTCCCGGCTGTTAACCGAACACTGGGCAGGCGCCGCCTTGCCATCAACCACGGCCTCGGCAAATGCGCGGCACCCCGCCTGACCGCAGGCGCCGCAGTTCGCGCCCGGAAGCATCTGTTCGACCTCGTCAATGCGCGGGTCTTCAAAAACGAACAGCTTTTTGTTGGCGATGGCTACCATCACCGCCAGAATCACACCTAGCCCTGCCATAATCAGCACGGCAATTATGAGATTCTCAAACATCCGCGTTCCTTTGTGTACATGGTTGTCAGTGCTGTTCCAAGGAACCGCAATGCCCTAGCGAGAATGCAACCTGCTCCGATTCCGTGGTTTGCCTCCCCGGACCGTCGGGGCGGTCGTCTAGCGTGCATCATACTGCGGTAAAATCACGCGGTAGGAATTGAGCCTACAACAACTTAGCGGGACAGTGCAAATTTACGTCCCCGCTGGTATGTGCAATTCTTCCAAATTCGTGAAAAAAAGCACCAATTAAGTATACCGCTCTTTGCACCCTGACGCAAGTTAAAACCCCGGCCCCGAATCACCAGGCGACTTGACGTCAGACGACGTGAGCACGGGGACTGTCGCGTACAGTTTGCCGGATAGAAGCCCATCCGGCAGGTTAAGACAGGCATGCGCCTTTCCTCGATATCAGCGTTCCCCGAACTGAACTCCGCAAAAACAAAAGGGAAGGAACGACCGGCCATTCCTTCCCCATTCGTGCCTGAATAGACCCGCCCCACCCCCAAAAAGCCCAGCTTGAGGAGGGCAAAGAACCTCCCCACGGGCTTTCCGGGAGATACAGCGACTTCCAGCTCAGTCGCTTTCTTGGATCGGTAAATCACATTTTTCCGTCAAATAGTCAAGAACCGGTGAGGCACCGCCGAACGCGCCCAGGACGTCTGCCAGGAATTGGCCAGCATAGCATACAATGTCCTGCCAGAGATTCGCAGTCGCAGGCACCCGTTTTGTCACATGTTTGAGATGTTTCACAGTCCGTTCCTCCATTCTAGATGTCCCGAAAACTGGTGGAAATCCCCTTGTAAGCCAACAAGAACCGTACCAACATGCCCGCCATGGCTTCGCGAGGAGTTCAGAACGTCTCCCCCTGAGAATTTTATACAGCGCGCCCTTTATTGTCAAGTAATTACCGATACCCTGATGGGTGGCGCACTTCCCCCTAAGCTCGGGGGCGGGCGGAACGGTAGGCTTTCGTGCTAAGCCCGTGTTTTCGTACACGCAACCCCATGATGCGTTCGCTGATACCCAGGGCGCGGGCTGCCTTTGCCTTGTTCCCCCGGGCATTCTTGAGCGCTTCGACGATCATCTCGCGCTCCACGGCATCGAGCGTGGTTTCCAGCGTGCCGGACATAACGGTGTTGCTGGCCTCCGCCGTTTGCAGTGTGGGGGGCAAATGGTGTCCGTGCACAACATCGTCGTTGCTGAGCAATACGGCGCGTTCAATACAGTTCTCGAGTTCCCGGACGTTGCCCGGCCAGTGGTAACTCATCAGCATGTCAATGGCTGGCGTTGAAATCCGGCGCACATTCTTGCCGTTCGCCTTGCTGTACTTCTCGATAAAGAAGTTCGCCAAGTCCAGAATATCGCTTTTCCGCTCCCGAAGCGGCGGCAGGTGAATGGGAAAGACGTTAAGCCGGTAATAGAGGTCTTGCCGGAAGGTGCCCTGTTCCATGAGCATCTCCAATTCCCGGTTAGTTGCCGCGATGACCCGCACGTTCACCTTGATGGTGTCCGTACTGCCTACGCGTTCGAATTCGCGCTCCTGCAGCACGCGCAACAAGCGAATCTGCATCGCGGGGGTGAGATCTCCTATCTCGTCCAGAAAGATTGACCCGCTGTCCGCAAGTTCGAATCGTCCCTTGCGCTCCCGGATAGCGCCCGTGAACGCTCCCTTCTCGTGGCCAAACAACTCGCTCTCGATGACCGACTCTGGCAAGGCTGCGCAATTCACCTTGATAAACGGCATCGAAGCGCGGTAGCTGTTGTAATGAATCGCCTGGGCCACCAGCTCCTTCCCAACCCCGCTTTCGCCACGAATCAGCACGGTCGTGTCGCTTTTGGCCACTTGGGCGATGAGATCGTAGACCTGCTGCATAACGCCCGAGTTTCCCACAATGTTCGCGGGGTGGTACCGCTCCTCCAGCTCCTGCTGAAGGCGCTTGTTCTGATCGATCAGCCGCTGCTGTTCCTCGAGAGCCATGCGCCGCAGTTGTACGGCCTGGGCAATCATCCTCGCAATGATGCTCAGCAGATGAAGGTCCTCGTCCAGCGACACCGAATCATGATAGAGGCGGTCCGCGCTCAACGCGCCCACGACTTCGTTCTCGATCTTGATGGGCACACAGACGAACGCGATCTCATCCTTGCGCATCTTGCTGCGCGCGCCCGTCTTGTCGAGGAACAGCGGCTCTTCCGAAATTCGGGGGATTACCATGGCCCGTCCGGTTTGGATGACCATACCCGTGACGCCCTCGCCCGGACGGTACCGCGCGCGCTCGCGCTGCTTTGCCGACAGCCCGTGAGCTTCTTCGATGAGGATCTCATCCGTTTCGCGGTTGAGGAGCGTCAGCGTCCCGCGAACCATGCCTGTGTGTTTCGCGATGGCCTTCAGAATTGACCCCACCTCATCACGTAAATCCATGCTGCGGTCCAGGATCTGGCTGATGTCAAAGAGCAGCGCCAGTTCGTTTCGTTCATTGTGGCTGTCCCGTTGACCGGACTCGGCCGACATAGTCCTTACTCCCTTGTATTTTGCGGTGTTGAGAGGCACAAAGACGTGCGAACACATAGTAAACCCGACAAAATTGTATGAAATTCCCTCCCTGGGTTCAAATCGGTGCCCACGGCGGGTTTTTTCGTCCTTGATACCCTCCCGATACCGGAGCAGGCCGGAACCTCGGGCACGATTGGGAAAAACCGGCTGCATGGGCGTTTTGTTACCCATGAAGGGAGTATTAGCCCAACTTCCGCAGTTTGAGGTCGATTTCAGGAATTTTCGCTGAATGCGG
>CAZFOG010000012.1:0-32755 GCA_964520685.1 uncultured Nitrospiraceae bacterium
GCACTCCGCGCGATAAACAAACTGAGGCGGACTCTTTCGAGCCCGCCCCAGTCTTTGATCAGGTATGTGTCGTGGGCGCGGCGCCTGGCTGTCCGCGGCCCCTGCCCAGAGAGCCTATGCCCGCTCTCCCAGCTTGCCGTTCATCATAAAGATGCTGTGCGGATGCTCGCCAATCATCTTCAGTTTCTGGAGAATTCCGTCGGCTGTCGCTTCTTCTTCGACCTGCTCGGCCACGAACCACTGCAGGAAATTCTCCGTCGCGTAGTCCTTCTCATCGCGTGCGAGGGCCACGAGATCGTTGATGAGCTTCGTAACCTTGCGTTCGTGTTTCAGCACCTCCTCGAAGACCTTCACCGGCTTGCCGAAGTCCGCCGGGGGCTTGTCGATGGCATCAAAGATGACCCGGCCGCCCGTTTCCACGATGTAGTGGTAAAACTTCATCGCGTGCGCCATTTCCTCCTTGGCCTGGGCTTGCATCCACTTGGCAAAACCATCGAGATTCTGCGAGTCGAAGTACGCGCCCATCGCGGCGTACAGGTATGCCGAATACATCTCGGCGGTGATCTGTTTGTTCAGCGCTTTTTCCATTTTTTTGCTGACCATGGTACTTCCTTTCCCGCTTGGCGGGGGCGCTACGTCTTCACACCCCGACCGTTTTCGCCGTGAAGGCTCGAGTCCCGAAACGCTCGAACGAGCAGTTCCGGGATTGCCAGCGACGTAGAAGGTATTCTCCTTGCGCCTTGCCGGCGATGAACCCCACCGGCACCCGCATCATACTACCAAACGTTTATCGTAACAAGAGGTACAACCCATTCATTCCGCTCAGTTTGCCGGGCAAGCCGGACCAAGCCGTCAGTACACCAGATTGCGGAAATCGCGCACCGTGTGGAACGTGATCAGGTTGCCGTCATGGGCGGTGTGTGCGCGCTCATCTCCCGACCGCGACAGAATGTGCAGATCATCCCCATTGATCACCATCGAGGCATAATGGCGGGCCTGCCCGTAGGCCCGGGTATCCGCCACGCGCGCTGCAAAACACCAATCCACGCAGTTCTTCGAGAAATGGAGGACCAACCGGTGCCGTTCGTTGTTCGGGAGGTTGAACCGGTCGTCCCCGAGGCGGTCGGGGCGAGTCATCGAGTCCGTAGACTGGGAGGATAGGAGCCAGAACAGCCGGGTCTTGTCGTCATACAGAATATGAAACTTCATGTGTCCGCCCGGGCAGGGCACAAAGAGCATAGGTTCGCCGGATGGGGCGTTCTCGAGGGAGACCTGAATGCTGCTGCCGTCCTCTGACTCGACGGCCCGGGCGATGGCCGCGAGGTTCGTGCTGCCTGTATGAGCCCGCATCCAAAGGTGAAATGTCCGCTCTTCGGGGTCATGCCACACATGGTCGCGATCGAGGAACTGGACAACATTCGTCTCCAGCCATCCCGGAGGCGCCATGGACCGCCGGTCCTTCACGTTCTCGGGCGCCGTGGCGCCCGGGGTGAAGAACGGCACGCCGATAAGGTGCGGCGGGCCTGCCGCAGCGACTGCGTCGCGGTAGGATAGGGCGTTTGAAAAGGTCCAGGACGCGCGCAGGGTCAAATCGGCCGATACGTCCGCTGCCATCAGCACGGGGGCAAGCACTGAGACGGCCCATCCCTTGAAGGAAGGGTCCGTATTCTGTTCCATGACCAGGTAGACGCGGTCGCGGGCATGGTGAACGTTGCAGGGGGCCTGGTGCCATCGCTCGCCCTCCGTGAGCCATGAGGTCTCGCCCCACGTCGTCCCGCCGTCATCCGAGCGCACAACCCCGAGGTCTCCGCGGTGCCCCAACACATACACGGCTTCGCCCGCGGCAAAGGGCCGCGCGTGATACAGGGGAATGTCCGCCCGGTGGGTCCAGGTCTGGCCGCGGTCATCGCTGGTGTAGACTCGTCCCCGGTATGGGGATTCTGCCTTATCTTTAAGTCCCGGTCCCCCGAGGTCGAGGGTCGCTACCAGCCGCCCGTTTGGCAGCAGGGCCAGTCCAGGGCTGTATGAGCGTATCTGAGTTGCGTCCGGCGATTCGTAGACTGCCACGAATTCACTGGCAACCAGCGGGAGCGGTTCTGTACGGGGAACTTCTCCAGCGCGGGCGGTCCCCGCCAGTATGGGGCCTAATGCCATGGACTCGATAAAGGCTCTGCGGCGCATGATACCCTTCCTTGACGGCCTGCTTCTCCTACTTGGACAGCAAGACGTACCCGTCAGCGATAGCCTTCTTGCCCTCCTCGTTGAGCGCTTCGTAAAAGAGATGAATGCCCTTGCCGGAAGAGGTTCGGGCCAGTAGGCGCAGGTGGATGGCCGAGCCCGGTATCACCATACCGCGAAAGCTACAGCTCAGTTCTTTCAGGCGTGTCGGATCCCCCGCCGCCTCGCGGTTAATCAACTCGCGCAGGCAAATGGCAAGCGTTGCTGTTCCCTGCAGGATCGGCGACGGAAGGCCGACGCCCCGCGCAAACTTTCTCGATGTGTGCAGAGGAAACGAGAGGTCCGTACAGCCATCGTAGACGTGTGCCGTCAGCGGATCGATGTGGATGGCATCGTCCCATACCACCCCATCCGTTTCGGGGGCAGGAGGGGGGGTGTACACCTCGGCGTCGGTGCGGCCCGCGTCGGCGCAGCGCACCCCGCGATAGAACGCACCGCCGTATTCGGTAAAGACGGGGCCTCCGCCCGCGTCTACAGCCTCGAACCGCACGATGGACAATGTGCCGCCGCGCTGCGGCAATACGCCAAAAATCTGACCCTTGATGGTGAGGCCATCGCCCGGCCGAAGGGGCCGGTGCAGAATAATGGCCTCTGTAAAATGCACCTGCCGCTGGTACACCTCCTCCGGCCACGCTTTCACTCCCCAATACTCGTGGCGCTTGACATAGATCGGCCACGTTAGTGCCGTCGCCAGCATGGGCGGCGCGATGATCCCGTCCTCGCGCGTATCATCAAAATAATACGGATTGTTGTCTCCGACGGACGCGGCAAAGTTCATCGATTCGCGCCAGCCGACCTCGACATGATGCGGCTTAGTCCAGCGGCCAACATGCTGTGAATCTAGTTCTAGTGGCAAGGCTACCTCCTCCCCCCCGGAACCTTACCACGTCAGCCCTCTGAAATAAAACTCGCTCTTCCTGAAAGCCGGGTGCTCCCGGAAGATTGGCCCCTATTCAGGCAAGGCTGGGAATCTCACTGAGAACCAGAATCGGAGAGGCGCCGGAACCGGGCGCCGGCGCCTCGATTCGGGATGCGTGAGCACCCTTTTTAGCTGTGTTTTGCCAGATACTCGGCCACGCCTTCGGCGGTGGCCTTCATGCCATTCTCTCCGGCTTTCCAGTTCGCCGGGCAGACTTCGCCATGTTTTTCCGTAAACTGCAGCGCGTCAAGCATGCGCAAGGCCTCGGAGACATTGCGGCCGAGCGGCAGATCATTGATTACCGCGTGCCGAATGATGCCATCTTTGTCTATCAGAAACAGGCCCCGCAACGCCACGGTGTTATCGAAGAGCACCCCATAGCTGCGGGCGATGTCCTTGCTGAGGTCGGCTACCAGGGGAAACTGCACGTTGCCGATGCCGCCCTTCTCGCGAGGCGTGTTCTTCCATGCGAAGTGGGAGAACTGCGAGTCGACCGAGACCCCAATGACCTGGCAATTGCGTTTCTTGAACTCATCCAGCGCTTTGTCGAAGGCGATGATCTCGGAAGGACACACAAAAGTGAAATCGAGCGGGTAGAAGAACAACACGGCATACTTGCCCCCTCGCAGGTCAGAAAGGCTTTTGGGGGCAATCGTGTTGTCGGGCATTACTGTTTCCGCCGTAAAATCCGGTGCTTTCTGGGTAACCAAACTCGTCATGGCTCGTTCTCCTCACTTACTGCTGTTCACCCTCCGGTGCGCCCTGGCGCGCCGGTCTACTAACCGGGATTCAACACCCGTCTGGCGTGATAAATTTCGCGTTGCACGTTCGAAGGAACGCGTTCACATCACCGTCCGCCCGTATCCCAAGCCGGGTTAGCGCAAAGTCGTATCGCACCGGATCTTCAGGCGATATCTCGCGAAAAGCTCGAGTGATCTCGAGGGCGCAGCGGCCGTCCGGTTGCTTCCTCCGTGTGAAGCCCAGCCCGCAGCCAATGCGGTACATGTGCGTATCCAGCGGGTACACGAGCGCGCGCGCCGGGATCCTGTCCCATCCGCCAGGGTCGACCTCGTCTTGGCGCACCATCCATCGCAGAAACAGATGCAGGCGCTTGCAGGCACTGCCGTGCTGTGATTGCGGCAACAGGAAATTGCGTTCTGAGGAAGCTGCTTCCCGCAAGACGGTTACAAAGCACTGCAGCGCCTCCACGGTTGTCTCTTCCGTCTCCAAATATGCCTCGGCGAACGCGGCTTCGAGCGTGCCCCAACGCTCCGCTACCATCTTGATCGCATACAACAAGTCCACCAGTTCCCTGCAGGTTACAAACCGGTGCCTGAACCCTTTTAAGATCGTTTCCAGTTGCGGCCGTGTAACCCGTTCCAGGAATTGCCTGGGCTTTTCCATGCGCGCCAGGACCGCACGGGCGTTCTCGAGAATCTGGGATACTCGGCCAAACGCCAAAGATGACGCGATCATTCCCGCGATTTCCCGATCATGCATGTTCTCGTAGGGGTACACGAGCTCGAGGGGATCAGGATGAACGAATTCGCGGTGGTTGTAGTGAGCGTAGAGAGCTTCCAGGTGCTGTTCGAGGCCAGGAGACATGTGTTACTCGCTTTTCCGCGGTGGCTGCCAGTTGCTGACCGGTCCGGCGGACGCCATCCCTGCCCGGGGCTCAGGGGGTCTCGCGGCTGGCCGGCTCCGTCGGGGTACGTGCATCGAGGTGCGCGCCTTCCGGCTCCGGGGAAGAATCCAGCGCCTGTTTCTTCCGGGCGCCTTCCTCGGAGAGCTGAACCAGATGTAACCCCTCGAGTTGAAGGCAGACCAATCCCACGACTATCACGAGGCCGGCGTTGATCACATGGCTGAGTATCGCCAGGGCCAGGGCGTCGTCGTACGAGACTGCCGGGTGCACCAGTTTCAGCCCCGCCACGAGGGGTACCTGAAACTGGCCCACAAAACCCGGCGTCCCCGGTACGCTGATGGCAATGGCAAGCGCCGCCTGCATAACGAACACCGTGTACCACGGGGCATCAATCCCGAACGCGAAGAGCATGCATTGCAGCATGGCGACGAAGCACGCCCACGTGGCCAGATTGAAAGCGATCGATTTGCCCATGTCCGATACAGACCGGAACACTTCGAAACCTTCGGCGAATTGTGCCAGCATGTGGTGGGTCCATTTGCCCAGTTTCAGACAGGCCGAAGCCCCTGCCGCGAAGAACGAAATCCGGCGGCTCATGAACGCGAATATCCCGTCCGAAATCCGCAAGACCATGCCTTTGCTGATGTACAGCAGCACGAAGATTGTGACGATGCCCAGGAGAAACACCGCTGCTCCAACTGCGCCGGTTTGATACGCGCTGGCCGGAACCAGAATGGGAGAGTCGCTGCGGAACAGCTCCCCCGGAATCTCGATGTTTTCACTCGGCTGGTAGGCCAACAGGGCCACCGCCATGACCGCGATCAGCCCGATGAGGTCGTTGACGCGGTCGAGGGCCACCAATGCGAAACTCCGCGCGACTCCGAGAGATGTTAAGCGGGACAGAACCACGGCCCGTACCAGTTCGCCGATTCGCGCCGGCAGGGTGAAATTCGCCAGGAACCCGATCTGCGTTGCCGAGAACATGCTGCGGAAAGAGGCATTCGGCTCGACGGCCCTGACGACATAGGTCCAGCGTTTCACACGGCCCACAAAGCTTACGCCCACAAAGAAAACCGCCAGAACGATCCAGCCCCAGCGAATTTCCGCAAATGACCGCTTCAGCCCTTCCCAACTGGTTCCTTGAAACATCCACCAAAGGATAAACGCCCCAATCGCAAGACCTATTACGCCCTGCACGGTCTGCTTGATTCGTGTCCGCAAAAAAGAACTCTCCAGTGGGTTAGACATGCCGGCAAGCCACCTGCCGACACGTCCGGTCCGGTGTGCAATCAGGTCCGGAACCGGCCCTTCGGGGAAGGATCGAACTTGCCCAACGGCGCATTGCTTCGCTTCTTTTCCAGCGTCTCCACCACCGTAGCACGCGTTTGCTCGTCCGGAGGCAGCCATCCACGCTGCTGCTTGCGCCTCCTGTCTGCCTTGTACTGCAGCTCGTCGTACGCGATCCGAAGCCGCTCGAACAGCAGTAACCGGCACGACAGGCACAGGTTCGACTCGTCCTGAACGGATTGCTTGCGGCAACGGGTACAGACGCGTGGGCTCTTCCGTTCCAGATCCCGCCGCAAGACCGGGGTCTTTCGCACCAATTCCTTTACCACGTCCGGGGCCAATCCCGAGGCTTCCGCCAGTTTATCGAGACTCAAACTGGATTCATCCAGGCGGTCCAAAGCACGGTAAACGGCCTCCATTCGCTCGACGCGGCGCAGTGCACACTCCCGGCACAACCCCTGGTTTTCGTCGGCGCGAACGACTGCCCCACAGTCCCGGCAATTTGTAAGATTAATGTTCATATGCTCTTAGCTCCAAGGCCAAGGCGTCTACCCCGCGCCGCAAATCCTCCACGCTACCGTTATTGTCCAACACCCAGTCCGCCAGCGCAAGTTTCTTTTCGGGCGGCGTTTGCGACCGGATCCTCGCCATCGCCTCTTTGTGGCTAAGGCCCCGGTTCTTTACGAGGCGCTGCGCCCGTATTTCCTCCGGGCTGGTGACAAGGATGAACCCGTCCAGGCAGGGCTCTTTTTCTCCGGATTCCGCAATCAGCGCGGCGTCTATCAAGACCGTCTTGTACCCCTCTGCGGCCAGTGCCTTGATCTTGAGCTTGATCTCCTGCTTGATGAGCGGGTGGACAACCTCGTTGAGCCGTTTGCGTGCGTCCGGATCGGCGAAGACCCGTGCCCCAAGTTTCACCCGGTCAATCTGCCCCTCGGACAGTATTCCCCGGCCGAATGCTTCAACCACAAGGGCTTCCGCGTCTCCGCCGGGGCGAATGAGGTCGTGACCGATAGCATCGGCGTTGATGACTGGAAAGCCCAACTCCTCGAAACGGCGCGCCGCTTCGGACTTGCCGCTGCCGGTGCCGCCCGCTATGCCAATCACCCGGATTCTGGCTTGATGGGTTGCCATAGCCCTGCTCAAATCATCACTGCGCGGTATCCTCCCGCGTCATGTACTGCTCCACAGCCTCGTTGTAGCGTCCTTGTGCTTTGAGGATACGCTCCACCACTTCGCGCAGGGCGCCCTTTCCACCTGGCGCGCGAGTTACAAGGTCGGCGGCCTCTTTTGCCTCGTGAGCGGCATCCGCGACGGCTACCCCAAGGCCCGCCGAAGCCATGGCCCGCACATCGATGATATCGTCGCCGATGAATGCTACCGCATTCATGGTGAGCCCCTGCCTTGCCGCGATGTCTTCGCAGACGCGCAGTTTGTTCTTGACCCACATGTGACATTCCGCGCATTTCCACGTAGACGCAATCGTCTCGAGGGCTTTGCTTCCAAGCCCGGACACCAGTGCCGTCCTTCCTCCCGCCAGATGCCACAGGGTGAGCGCCGTGACGTCCCGCACATGCACCGTGCGAAACGGCCGGCCTTCGCCGTCAAACGCGATACCGCCATCGGTCAGGACGCCATCTACGTCTGTGATGATGAATTGCACGCCTCTCAGTTTCTGGTCCAGTTCTGTCACGCAGGCTTTCTCCTGATGCTTATCTCTCGGTGTTTGTCACGCGCGCGCCGGAGCCAGGGTGATGACAAGAGGGCCCTGAACCACTGCCGGATGCGCCAGCCGGACCTGGAAAAGGGGTTCGCCTTTCTCCTCGCAAAGGTTCACGGATGCCTCCAACTCCCCGCTGTTTGTGCGACAGCTCACGGTACAGCCCTCGAACGCACACAAGGGAGTCAGCAGAATCCGGTGGAGCAGGACGGGTTGACGGAAATGGACTTGAATCTCGACGGCATGCTGGGGGTCGGACTTCTCCTCCAGGCGAATCCACGATAACCCTGTGGGAGTAAACAACGGAACATTCAGGAAACGCACGCCTTTGGGCAGTCGCGGCCGTATCCGCAACTCATGGCCTGCTTCGTCCATGAATACCCCGTGCAACGTTTCATAGGCATGCCAGACGGACAAAGCGCTCATATGGCGGTCCTGGGCGCGGCCACGCGGAACATTGGCGTTGCAGTCCCAACTGAGGGGGTGATTGAACGCTCGCGCGCCTTTCATCCAGACACACTTGAATATGCGTTCAATCATGTAGAACCCGTGATCCGCGCGGCCGGTCTCGAGCAGCAGACACGCGAAATGGGCAAGGCACATGCCCGGCCAGCCATGCTCGGTGTGCGGTTCCACCTTGGTTCCAGGAGGATTCTCGCACGGGTAGCCATCGGGCATGGTTGCTTTGGCAATGCCGAATTTACGCTCATTCGTGCGTTGAATCGTGGCCAGTGCGCGGCGAACCCGGGCCGGTTCGAAAAGGGGGCTGAGCCCCAGCCATTGTGCATACCATTCGCCGGCAAGCTGGCCCGTATGGCAGCCTCTATGCCAATCCGCAATGCGTGCGTTCTCCTGTTCACCGGGAACGCAATACAGGTAATAACCCAGTTCCTCGTTCCACAAACGGCTTTCGAATGTCTCGACGGCGCGCTCGGCGAGGGCCCGGCATCTTTGGGCTTCGCCCGTTGTTCCAAGCGCATCTGCCAAATCGGCATAGGCGCGGAGGGCGGCAATCCAAAGGCTCGAGGTGTAGCTGTTTAGACCCTCGGCCGCCCAGTCGTCGTACATGGTCGAAAAGCCCGACTGCCGGGGGAGGCCGCCGCTGTTCTCGCTCATGGCCTCGATGCGGCTCATGATGGCACGTATCTGCGGGAAGAGCTTCTCAGCCATCTTGCGATTTCCCGTGACTCGAAAATTGCGGCATGCCATCAGGACGAATTTCGGCCCGAGGTCGACCAGCTCATCCGTTCCAGAACCGTTTCCTGGCGCGTGAAACGCCATTCTTCCCAGATAGCGGACACAGCGGCCCGGATCATCCTCGGGCATTGCCCTGGCCAGCGCCGACAACTCGGCTTCCTCCAACTCGGGAAACAACAGGAGCGTTGCCAGGGAACTGTACAAACGTTTGTCGAGGCACCCGGTCATCGGTTCCTCCGGGGTCTCGAACATGGCAAACCTGCCGCTGCGAGTCAGCAAGGTATTCGTGGAAAAGGTGGCGCAACTGTTGATCACCATGCGCGAGAACCAGCGGGGAAGCGAGCTATTCAGCAGCCCATTTTGCCACGTCTCGACGGCGCGGAAATAGAAATTCACGTTCCGGAGGCCCCGTTGTCCCACCTCCACGGCGTTCTTAAACGTATCCGCATACCGGTTGCCAAGCTCGACGCCGTCGACTTCAAAGCGTGGACAATACCAACTAAGCGCAAACAGAAACCGGCATTCCTGGTGAGGCGGCAACTCACGTGCGCAACATACCGACGCCGAGTGGGCGGCGCGGTTGCGCGATACCTGGTTCGCCAGCCGCCCATCGTAATGAAACTGCTGCCAGAACGTATCCAGCTCGGACGGATCGTTGGCATTCCATCCCAGCACGGTGATTTCCTGACCGAGTTGTGGTTGGGCCAACAGGGCGTAGTTGCCCTCGGCATTGGTCTCGAAATGGTCGAGTTTACCGAAGCCAATGCCATGAAAATGCGGGCCGGGGGAGTCGTCGCGGTACGGAACGGGATGAAAGCTTCCACGTTGGGCCGGGGCAAGGCCGCGCTGGCAGCCGCAGAGGTTCTCCCAGTTGAACACCAGGGACACGTGGACCGGGGTGTGCCCGGGATTGCGCAGGGAGAAGCTGAGGAACATCACGGGAATGTTTGATGATGCCAGGTCGTGGGGAACCACGGGGCTCACTGCCTGCCACGAGGTCTCGACCGGCGCGTCTTTGGTATTCAGCGTGTAGTACGAACAAGGGTAAAGGGCTCGCCACGTCAATTCATTCACAGGCGTGAAGGTGGGAATGATTCCCGCATCCGTGAACGGGAGACCGCATTCGGGCTGGAGAAAGCGCGTTTGAACCCGCCCCTGGCGTACTGTCCGCAGTGCCAGAAACGCTCTCGGGCTGATCGCTATGCGCGACGCTGCATCCCGATTGTTGTTGATGGTGATATTGCGAAACCGGCTGTCGTTCCCCAGTTCAATGCACCCTGTGCCAATGCCGCCCAGAGGCACGCCCCATGTTACGATGCGGCCTTTGTTCCTCGGGCTTGTTAGCGCCGGGGTGCGGTCCGGATGCCGGGTGCTGCGCTTTGGATCAACCGCCATGTACCCCCGCTTTCATCTTACCCCCTTGCAACAAAACCCGCGTCACTGGCAGGTCTCGGGCCTTTTCCCAGCTCAAGCAGCATCACGATAGCATCTTCCCCGCATTTCGGGTAATAGCCCTTCCGGCGGCCAATCTGACGAAACCCGAACGTCAAATAAAGGTTCTGCGCCGTCAGGTTGGATTCGCGCACCTCGAGCGTCGCGATTCGCGCGCCCACGCCTTCCGCTACGTCCAGCAAATGCTGCGTGAGCCGCCTACCCAATCCTCTGCCGCGAAAACGGTCCCGCACCGTTACACTGGTGATGTGCGCCTCGTCCAGGACAAGCCAGAATCCGCCGTAGCCCGCCAGGTGGCCCTCGAGGAGCATCACGTAGAAATACGACCGGTTGTTGTGGATTTCCTCGTGGAACATGTTTCGCGACCACGGCTCCGGATAGGCCTCGACCTCGATGGCCATGATTTCATCGAGATGCTCGTTGGCAAGCGGCACAAACTCCACGTGTGTTGTATTCGATGTGCTCATGAGCGGTCTGCTGCTTCGCGGTTTTGCTCGGCCTGAGACTTACGCAAGTAGACCGGGCGTACTGCTGCCGCATCGGCGGTATAACCGGAAAGCAGCATTTCGTAGGCTTCCGCCGCAACCGCCGAGGCCCGAGGCGCCCAGAACATCCTGGATAGCAGGCAAACCCGCGGAAGGCATGCCTGTATGCGTTCCTCGTATGCGTCAACACCGTCTCCAAACATTATCACACGTTCGCAGCGTTCCAACTTTTCGGCCACGGCCTCTATCGGCGCAACACAGTCTGAAATCACCTGCTGGCGCGCACTCGATTCAAATCGGAACCCCGCCGCGAAGACCTCGCCCATCCGGGCGTCCAAAACAGGGCAGCACAGTCCGTCGGTCGTCCCCGGAATCAGCGACATAGCCGCCAGTGTCGGGACACCAACGAGAGGAAGCCCCTGTCCAAAGGCCAACCCCTTCCAGGTGGCCAGGCCGACCCGCAGCCCGGTGAACGAACCCGGACCCACACTGATCGCAAGGGCGTCGATATCGTAAAGGTGGAGCCCGGCTTCGCCCAGGACCCAGGTCACCGTGTCCAAGAGGCGTTCAGCATGGGTCCGTCCGCATTTTACGACCGTTTCGGCCAGTGTGCGGCCGTCTTCGCATACCGCGACGGTGTTGATAGCTGTGGCAGTGTCTGCGGCCAGAATGATCATAGCTGGATAATACGGATGTAAGCGCTCACAGGTCAATGATTTGGCTGCACGGTACCCTTCCGCGAGCAAGGGGTGGCCAATGCACAGGCAAAAAGGCCGCAATACCCTTCACGAGTTTGCGGCCTGGTCGCACTTCCGGTCTAGCCGTTGGATTAGAACAGAGAACTTTCAGAGGAATCCCCCGGTGAATGCGAGGAAGAATCGTCTTCCTGCGCCGGTGACGTATGGGGATGCTCGGAACCCGGGCCGGGTTGATGGGGCTGCACCAGGGGCTCGCCCGGCGAAGCCGGACCCACCGTGCACACCAGTTCTTTCATCTTCTTGCCCGGCCGAAACGTAACGACTTTGCGTTCGGGTACTGGGACTTGCTCGCCTGTTCGCGGATTCCGGCCAATGCGCGATGCGCGTGTCTTGACTTCAAACACGCCAAAATCGCGCAATTCCCAGCGTTCACCCTCCGCGAGTGTCTGCGAGATGGTTTCGAAGGCCCCTTCGATAATCTTGGCCACCGTGCTTTGGGTCATCCCAAGCTTATTGGCCACTTTGATTACCAACTCGCGCTTGGTCATTGTCACGGAATCAAACCCTCCTCGCCAGCGCCGGCCGGGACACCCGGTCCCATAAGGGGCTGACTCGCTGCACTGCGGCTTCGCGTATCTGTCATTATACGAATACGGCCGATTCCCTGCAAATCTTTTCGTACAGTCATCTTACCGATGATTGCCGCTTAAGTCAACCGCCTTTATGATACCGTCAAAGCGGGTTAAAAGGCGAATGGTGGGAAATTTGAATCTGTGTAAGTCAATGTCTTAGAGTTAGTTCTCCCGGATCAGGTCTGCGAAATTACTATGGGTCAATCCTTTGCCGAGATACTAACCATCTACGTTTGCCTCTTGTTCTGCTTGTCCGCGCATGAGGCCGCACACGCCTGGGTTGCCGACCGCGCCGGAGATCCAACGGCCCGCCTGCTCGGTCGCGTAACCCTTAACCCCTTGCCCCACATGCATCCATTCGGCACGGTCCTGTTCCCACTGATCATGATGTTTGCGGAACTGCCGGTATTTGGCTGGGCGAAACCAGTGCCGTTTAACCCCGCCAATCTCAAGAACAAACGCTGGGGGCCGGTCCTGGTGGCCCTCGCAGGACCGGTTTCCCACCTCGTGCAACTCGTTGTTCTCGTTTTGGTGGCCCGGGTGACGTTCTATCTCCTTGACCCCGATTTCGATACGGTTGCGAATTCACCCTGGGGCATGCTCCTATGGACCCTGGTGCAGCTCAATCTGGTGTTGATGCTGTTCAACTTGATCCCTGTGCCGCCTCTGGATGGGCACCACGTGCTTTACGCGTTCCTGCCTCCAGCGGGCCAGCGAACCATGGAACGAGTCGGACCATACGGCATTCTGATTGCCCTGCTGATTATGAGGTATGGTCTGGGGCAGCCACTGGCGTTTCTGAGCACATTCGTTGCGTTCCTGCTTTTTGGCGGTATCGTTGCCTAGACTCGCCCCGCGATAGGTCCTGTGCAACGCCAGATGCGGCCGGGGCTGGTATTGTCCGTTCGCTGTTGTGTAGGATTGCGCGGGACTTCACACGTTTTAAGGGGAGAATTCCGCATGAGTATCACCGTCGTAGGCTCCGTTGCTCTGGATACCGTTGAAACACCGGCCGGGAAGAACAGAGAGGGACTTGGCGGCGCGGCCACCTATTTCTCGCTGGCGGCCGTGCACTACGCCCCGGTGCATCTGGTCGGGGTGGTGGGAGAGGATTTCCCACAGGAGCACGTGAAACTGTTTCAGGACCGCGGAATCCATCTTGAAGGCCTTGAACGGGCTCCCGGGCGGACGTTTCGCTGGACTGGCCGTTACCACGACGACGTAAACCAGCGGGATACCCTCGAAACTCAGCTCAATGTATTCGAGCACTTCCATCCCCGCCTGCCCGAAACCGCCCGGGCATCAAAATACCTGTTTCTCGGCAATATTCATCCGTCGCTGCAGCTGGAGGTGCTAAACCAGGCCCGGCCCACGTTCACCGCACTCGACACGATGAACCTTTGGATCGAGATTGCCCAGGATGACTTGAAGCAGGTCCTGGCGCGCACGGATGCGGTCATTGTCAACGATTCCGAGGTAAAGCTCCTTACGGGACGCAGCAATGTTATCTGGGGTGCGAGGGAGATCGCCGCGCTCGGTCCCCGTATCGTTGTGGTGAAGAAAGGCGAACACGGGTGCCTTCTTTTTATGAACGGCGAGTTCTTCGTCGCGCCGGCCTTTCCCCTCGAGGAAGTGGTCGATCCGACGGGAGCGGGGGATACGTTTGCGGGCGGATTTCTCGGCTACATTGCTGAGAAAGATTCGCTCGACAGGGCGACCTTGCGCCAGGCGGTTATTCATGGAAGCGTGGTCGCGTCGTTCGCCTGTCAGGATTTCGGCCCCAGCCCCCTGGTTACCCTGACCCGGGAGCACATTGCCGAACGCTATAACCGTTTCAAAGCGCTGGTGGATTTTTAGAGCGCCCGCCACCAATCTCGTCGTTCCAAGCAACCGGCGTGTTGTTTCTCCGCGTCTATGCCCCAAGAGCCAGTGTGCCGCAGCGTGTGTGAATTCCTGCCTGTCTCCCAACGGACACAGCTCGCGGCCCATTTCGACAATCAATAGATCATAATGCCGCCAGCAAAGGCGTCTGCGCGGGCCTACCTCAAGAGGAGTCGTGTTCATCCGGTTTCTGATGTGACCATGCATCGTAAAGTATTGTTTTAGATGTATTTATGGGATTTATGGCGCAAATCGACTAAGCCCTTGCCGATTTTATGGTTTCGGACTATGATGAATGCGGGGTTGGTACGGACCTGACACGGAGTCAGGCCAAGGCTATGTGCGTAACCGGAGCATATCCGGTGGCGATAAAGGCGAGGTGTAGTTATTGCTGGAGTAAACCAAGGGAGGCACGAAATCATGCGTAAGAGAGGTTTCACACTGATCGAACTGCTGGTGGTGATTGCAATCATCGGCATCCTGGCGGCGATTCTGCTGCCAGCACTGGCGCGCGCCCGGGAAGCTGCCCGCAGGGCAAGTTGCCAGAACAATCTCAAGCAATGGGGGCTCGTTTTTAAGATGTATGCCAACGAGTCCAAAGGCGAGAAATTTCCCCCCAACCAAGTGTTCAAGAATCATGTCGACGTATTTGATCCGACAAGCCCTTGCGCACGTACCAACTATCCCGAGCTGATGCCCAATGGCACATCGATCTATCCGGAATATCTCACCGACCCCACCATCGGGGCCTGTCCATCGGACTCGGATGCCGAACTGGATTCCTGGCATCAGTTTGATGATCCAGACCTTCCATGGGACCCATGCAAGTTCCGCGGTACATCGTACAATTACTTCGCGTGGGCAATCGAGGTGAAGCAGTTCCTGAATCCCGGAATTGACGAAAACGACCCCGTGTTTGAAACACAGCCGTTCCAATCGGCCGTTGCTACGGGCTTTCAGCTCGATTTTGCACTGGCATTGGATAGTTTAATTACCGAGTGGGAAGACAATAGCACGCCTTGGGACTTCGCCGTTTTTGAAAGCGAACCGGAGGCTGCCGGAAAGACCCTGTACCGTCTTCGCGAAGGTATCGAGCGCTTCTTCATAACGGATATCAACAATCCTGCGAGCAGCGCGAAAGCCCAAAGTGAGATCTTCGTGATGTTCGACGACTTTAATCCCGCGAACCCGGATTTCATGAATCACGTTCCGGGCGGATGCAACGTTTTGTACATGGATGGCCATGTCGAATTCGAGCGGTATCCCGGCCGGAGCCCGGTTTCGAAGGCCTTTGGTGCCATTCTGGGCTCGGTGTAATCCAGGAGATGAACGGTCGCATATAAACGAATCGGCGGCGCTTCATTCGAGGCGCCGCCGATGCTAGTTTCTGGCTCCTGAGGGTTGGTAGAAGGGCCTACTTGTTCAGTTCCTTCACCTTTTTCTCGATGAGGCTCTTGATTTCTTTCAGCCGTTTTGGCGTATCGGCTTCACAGCGCATGACGAGGGCGGGCGAAGTGTTTGAGGCCCGAAGCAGCCCCCATCCGTCTTCAAATTCAATGCGCGCGCCGTCGATGGTGTTGACCTCGAGCCCGAGTTCGTCTTTGAAGTATTTCGTCGCTTTCTTGACGATCTCGAACTTCTTCGATTCTTCGGTATCGATGCGCATTTCTTCGGTGACGTAGGTCTTGGGCACATCGCCGAGCAGTTCACTCAGCGGTTTTTTCGTGCTTCCCAGGATTTCAAGAAGCCGGGCACCGGCGTACACGGCGTCATCGAACCCGTACCAGCGGTGCTTAAAGAACATGTGGCCGCTCATTTCGCCGGCCAGCTCGGCCTTGAACTTCTTCATGGCGGCCTTGATAAGCGAGTGGCCGGTTTTCCACATGATCGCCCTGCCGCCGTGGGCCTCGATGTCCGCGTAGAGCGTGCGCGACCCCTTCACCTCGGAAATAATGGTGGCGCCCGGCCGCTCTTTGAGAATGTAGCGTGCAAACAAGATCAGGAGCTTATCGCCGAAAATCACCTGTCCCTTCTCGTCCACCACGCCAATCCGGTCGCCGTCGCCGTCGAACCCGATGCCGCAATCCGCTCCGGTGCGTTTTACCGTGGCAATGAGTTTCGTGAGGTTTTTGGGTACTGTTGGGTCGGGGTGATGATTCGGAAACCGTCCATCCACGTCGCAATACAGCGGAATGACCTCACACCCGAGCATTTCGTACAACGGCACACCGACGGGCCCGCTGGCCCCGTTTCCGGCGTCCACGACGACTTTGAGCTTCCGCTTTACCTTGATGCTTCGCGTGACGCGGGCAAGGTACTTGGGCAGGAGGTCCATACGCGTGACAGTCACCGGCTTGCGCGCTTTCGGAAAGGCTCCCTTCATGGCCACAGTGTAAAGCTTCTGGATCTCCGCGCCGTGAATGGTCGCCTTGCCGACGGCCACCTTCATGCCGTTGTATTCCTTCGGATTGTGGCTGGCCGTAATCATCACGCCTCCATCGACAGGCAGCGTAAACAGCCCAAAATAGCAGAGAGGCGTCGGCACCTGGCCAATATCAATGACGTTCACGCCTGCTCCCGTGATGCCATCCATCACGGCATGGGCATACCCGCGCGACGTCAAGCGCCCATCGTGGGCCACGACGAGACAATTATTCTTGCGCTTGCCGCGCGTGTACGCCACGATGGCTTGTCCGAGCCGCTCGTACACTTCGTCGGTCAGATCCGTGCCGGCAATGCCCCGGATGTCGTATTCGCGGAAAATCTGCGGGTTCAACTTCATAACGCCAAAACCTCCCAGTGCGTATTGGTTTCTTCGGTAAGAGGGTATCAAGCCCGTGATCCGCAAGCAACATCCGCGCCGATGTGCAATGGCCTCGCGATCTATCCGAAGTCACACCCCGGCAAGTAACAGGTTTTCCACGCACTTGATTCCAGGAAGGCGCGGATGGACCGCAAAACAGAGCCGGACGCGCCGGGAAGCCGAGCCGGACCGCGGCCCGGGTGGCCCCTGCCGGGTATCGCAGACGCCCGCAACGTGACGAACGCCCGCCGATGGCAGCCGGAGACGTGCTATACTACTTCCCACTGAAAATGCGGATTGCGGAATGGCACAGGGATCGGAACAAAGGCATCGCGCTGGCAGGTTCGGGGCCGTGTTGGAGGTCATGACGTGAGTATGCGGCCGCGCATTTATTCCAGGTTTGTGGAAACTCAGTTGATTCTGACGGATGAACTGGCCATAGACCGAACGCTCCTCGCCAATGAACGGACGCTGCTCGCCTATCTTCGTGCAGGAATGGCGCTGATTATCGCGGGCGCGACGATGGCCCATTTCTCCCACCAGGGATGGTTTCTCGTCGCGGGTATCGCCTGTCTGCCCGCGGGCTTCATCTGCGCGATTATCGGCGTAGTGCGTTACATCAGGACGAACAGAGCCATTCTTCTGATACGCGATAAGATGCCCAGCACAGGCATCACGAAGGCTCCCCCCGGCCCATCCTCATCCGCCCCGGAAAACGAGAAAGAGGAAGCGGCTTCTTAGCTCGCTGGGGCTGGCGGGGGAACACCGGCCGAGGCGGGAATCGCCGTGGCGGTCACGAGAACAGGGAGCGCAGCCGGGCAAAGAACCCCGGGCTTCCGAGGGCGGCTTTACGTGCCCCATGATGCACGGGCGTCTTCTCGGGCGTGCGTATAACCCGGACGAGGGCGACGGTTATATTGTCGGGCCCTCCGCCTTGAAGCGCCTTGCCAACGAGCATCCGGGAAGCGCCCTGCAGGTTTTCCACAGCCATGGATTCGTGGATGACCGCTTCTTCTACCACACCGCACAGCCCGTCAGAGCAGATGAGAATAGTGTCTCTTTCTTTTACGGGGAACGTGAAAAGATCAACCTTCACGTCCTCTTTGGTCCCCACGGCACGCGTGATGAGGTTCTTCATCGAGTGATTGCGGGCCTCTTCTTCCGAAATGATGCCGTTGCGAAGCTGCTCGGCGACAAGGGAGTGGTCTTGAGTAATCTGGTAAAGCGGCTCGCCTTTCCGGCTCAGATACACACGGCTGTCGCCCACATGGGCCACGTATGCGTTGTTGCCGTGCAATGCGAGAGCTGAAACCGTGGTGCCCATGCCGTAGTATTCGGGCCGGTTCTCGGCTTCCTCGAAAACCCGGTGATTTGCCTGGCGGATGGCTTCGCGAAGACGTGCGGGAATCGCCTGGCCGTCGGGCCCGCTACAATACACTTCGGCGAGTGTCTGAAGGGCCAGTTTGCTCGCCAGCGCACCGCCACTGACACCCCCCATGCCATCGGCGACCGCGACCATGCGGCCCCGGTCGTGCAGTGTCGGCGCATCCTGCGGAATGCAGAGCATACACCCGTCTTCGTTCCGTTCCCGTTTTTCACCCACATCGGACAGGAGGTGCGCCTGAAGTTCTGCGCATTTCCAGGAATACTCGAAGTTCTCTGCGTTGGCCGGGCCGACTTCTATTATGCGTTTAGGGGGCATGTGCCCAGGAATCCTCTCGGAAACTGGCTGCTTCATCCGCATCCGGATGGGCTGAATTACTGTAACGGACACACTATTTTAGTACGACGCGCCTCCTCGTGCAATTTTCCGCGATTCCAGAGATATTCAGTGTTCCGGCCCGCCGGCCGGAGGACGAATCCCGAACTGGTCCATTTTGTATTTGAGTATTCGCCGCGTTGTTCCGAGGGTTTCCGCTGCACGCGACTGCACATAATCCGCGCGCTCCAGTGCCCGCAGGATCAGATGCCGCTCGAGCCGGGCGGTGGCTTCTTCCAGGGGCAGTCCTTCGAACTCTGTGACGCCTTGCACAGAGCCCGCTTTGGCAATCAACCCCATCCCCTCTAAATGCTCGACGTTTATCTCATGGATTTCGGAATGATGAACCAGAATACGCTCGACGACATTCTCAAGTTCCCGCACGTTGCCGGGCCATTCGTGTGAGGCGAGCTGGGCAAGCGCGTCAAAGGTGAACCGGGATGCGCGCGCGTTGACTCGCGGGGCGTGCTTTGCCAGGAAGTGGGCGACGAGGAGCGGGATGTCTTCCCGGCGGCGGCGGAGGGGGGGCATTTCGATAGGGATCACGTTGATGCGGTAGAAGAGATCTTCCCGGAAGCAGCCTTCTTCGATGCGCCCCTCGAGGTCCCGGTTTGTCGCGCAGATGAACCGCACGTCTGACTCGACGGCTCTATTGCTTCCCACGGGGTAAAATTGCCCATCCTGGAGTACCCTGAGCAGTTTCGCTTGTGCGTCCAGGGGCATCTCACCAATTTCATCGAGAAACAGTGTTCCTTTGTCGGCTGCCTGAATCTTGCCGATCCGCTTTTCAACGGCGCCCGTGAAGGCCCCCTTCTCGTGGCCGAAAAGCTCGCTCTCGACCAGATGCTCGGGGATGGCACAGCATGACACGGGCACAAACGCTTCCGATTTGCGCTGCCCCCCGGAATGAATGCACCGCGCCAGCAAGTCTTTTCCTGTGCCGCTCTCACCGGTGATGAGCACGGTGGAATCCACCCGCATCGCTTTTCGGGCCAGCTCCAGGGCATGAGTCAGTGCCGGGCTCTCACCCACGATCGCCTCGAACTCCCGCGCGTCGGCTTCCCGCAGCACAGAAAGAGCCTGTTCATGGCGATGTTGCGTGAGAGCCCTTTCGACCGTCAAGAGAATCTCGTCGACGTCGAAGGGTTTGAGGATGTAGTCGTACGCGCCGCGTTTCATGGCTTTTACAGCCATATCCACGCCCTTGTGAGCGGTGACCACGATGACGGGCACGCCGAGTTCGCGCGCACCAATCTGCTCGAGCACCGCCATGCCGGACAGCCCCGGCATCATGAGGTCCAGGATAGCCAGGTCGACGTGGCTCGAGTCGAGAAGGCGCAGTGCCGCCGCGCCATTTTCCGCCTGAATGACGCGGTAGACGCCGGACAGAATCAAGTTATATGAGGCGCGGACACCTGGCTCATCGTCAATCACCAGAATGGTTTGCATCGTTCGTGTGACTCGGAGGCACGCTCAAGGCGAAGGTGCTGCCGCCTTCCTCGCTCGAGAGGAGCTTCAGTTCGCCCTGGTGCTGTTTAATGATCCGGTTCGCGGTGGTCAATCCCAACCCCATGCCCTGCTCCTTGGTGCTGAAAAACGGCATGAAGATGAGTGGGGCATCCTGTTCCGGGATGCCGGGTCCCGAATCGCTGATCGTAACCTCGCACCGGTCTTTTCCGGTTCGTGTAACCACATGCAGTCTGCCACCGCCCGGCATGGCGTCGATGCTGTTTTGCACAACATTGTGCAACGCTTGCGAGAAATAGACCGGATCAAGTTCAACATCCGGCAAATTGGGATCATAAACGGCCTCGACCTTAATGGCTCGGGCGCGCAGTTCGTCCTCAAACGACCGCAGCACCCCCTTGACCGTGTCATTGATATTGGCTTTTTTCAGGGTCAGGCGGGGGTGACGGGCAAACTCGAACAGCGTTTCCGCGACGTTATTAATGCGGGCGATCTCTTGCTGGACCGTTTCGCTGAAGGCCTGCCTAAAGTCCTCGGTATCGTACTTCTTGGGCAGGAGCTGGGCAAAGGTGTTGATTGCCACCATGGGATTCTTGATTTCCTGGGCGACCCGCGATGCGAGATACTCCCAGAACGGGCTGTATGCGATGTCTTCCCGCGAGGCCTTCTCTTCCGGCAGCCTGGAAAAGACCACCACCACGCCGCCATCGTCCAGGGGCGTGGCGCTCAGCCCTAAGGTGGCGTCAATGGCGGGGTCGTGCACCTCCTGGCGCAGCCGGGGCTTGACTTCGGCCATGGTGCGCAAGATCACGTCGGCAAACCCCGAGCCAAGCTTCTGAACGCTCCGTCCCAACACGTCTGCGCCGCGTATCTGAAGAATGCGCTCGGTGGCCTGGTTCATCAACGACACCCGGCGATCCGGCGACACAACCACCACACCCGTGCGCAAATTGCCCAGTACGGCATCGAGCCGCCGCTGCTGGCGGTACACGTTCTGATACAGCTCCGAGTTTTCGAGAGAGGTCGATGCACTGCGCGCCAGGGCAGTCAACAGATCTCGTTCTTCCAATGTGTAGTCCGTGCCCGAGGACTTTTCGCCCAGGACCAGCGCGCCGCGCACGCGGCCGCTCACCAATAGCGGCGCCGCCAGACGGGCTCCCAGCACCCGCAGTTCTTTTGCTGCTTCTTCATTGGCGGCGAAGGCAAGCCGGTCGAGCAAACACGCGTGTTGCTCGAGCCAGCGCATAAGCCCTCCCGAAAAATCCAGGCGCAAGGAATCGGCCAGCCCGTTGGGTAGCCCCGTGCTTGCCACGACGCGCACGCCGGTTCCCTCGGTCTCGAGCAAGACCGCGCACCGAGCGGCATGGAACACATCGGTCAGGCCGTCGGCAAGGCTGTTGGCAAGCAGCTGCGGGTCCCTCATGTGGCCGGAGAGCCGGCTCAACCAGCGCAAGGCTGTCTGATGCTGGCCAATTGCCGTAGCCCGCGACACTTCCATGACCGCGGGACCCTGCGCTTGCGGAATGGGCGTATTCGCGGGGCCGCTGTCGTCCGTGCATTTCTCCAAGGCAACGCGAAGGGCGTCGCACGAAAATGGTTTGGGCAGGCATTCCCGGGCCCCGGCCAAAAGGTAATGCGCCTGGGTCTCGTCGTCGTTTCGGCTGGTCAGCACAATCAGCGGAACTCCCGGCGTATTCTCACGCAACCGCGCGAAAACCGAATCGCTGACCGCAGGAAAGTCGTCTATGATTAGCACATCCGCCCGGATCGAGATGAGCATTCGTAACGCCGCGTCCACGGAGGACTCAAACAATACCAGGTCCGTCTCCGGCAAGGCTGCACGCAGCGAAGCCCGTAGCCCCTGATCTTCCGCGATAATAAGTACAACCTTCATACATTACTTCCCGGCCCCAGAAGAAGCCATTTCCCCCACCATCGGAAATGCCACGCTAAACGTCGCCCCCTGCCCCGGCACGCTCTCAACGTTTATGGTGCCCCCATGTTCGGCAATGATGCCGTGCACCACGGAGAGCCCGAGGCCGCTACCATTCTCCTTCGTTGTGTGGAAGGGATTGAAAATCACCTCGAGCTGGTCCTCAGCAATGCCTGGGCCCGTATCTTGCACGCTGACGACGACACTTTCAACATCCTGCGCCGGTCCGTGCCGTCCCTGCTCAACGTGCATACGCCCCTGAGTGGCGGTAACCCGCAAACCGCCGCCATTAGTTTGCCCCATAGCCTCTATTGCGTTCAAGATTAAATTCAAGAAAACCTGGTGCAACTGTTGTTCGTCGCAGTTCACGAGGAATTCGGGCCCGGAAAAGGTGCTTTCTACGGTAACGCCGGCCTTGATGGCCTGATTCTCGGTAAGCATGAGCACGTCCTGGACGATTTTGCAGATATTGCGCGGCGCGAAATTCGCAGGGCGCGGCCGTGCGAAATCCAGCAGCCGGCTTACGATGGAATCGATGCGCTCGACCGCGCTCAAGACCACTTCCGTGAAAGTCGTGCGAAATTCCTCGTCCATGTATCGGGTGGGCAGTAATTGGGTGAACGTTTTTACGGAGACGAGGGGATTCTTGATTTCGTGTGCCATGCCCGCAGCCAGCGTTCCGATAGACGAGAGGCGGTCCGCGCGCTGGACGTTCTGCTCCAGGCGTTTCACCGGGCTCAGGTCGTAAATCATCACCATGGCGCCTTTCAGATTTCCGTCGGTCGACGTCAAGCAGGCGGCAGACATGGCCACGGGGGTTTCGACGCCATCAGGCCGCTTCAGGCGTGTCTCGTAATCTTCGAGGTCGTGTCGGGTGGCCAGTGTGCGTTCAAGGACGTGCGCAATTTGCTCCGGCAATTCGTTCAACTCGTGGCCGGGGTGGATTTCACCGAGCAATTCGGAGGCGGCCAGGTTCACGGTCTGCACCCGGCCAGTGGTATCCACGGCGAGCACACCGCCCCGCATGCTCGCCAGGATGCGTGCCCGGTGAAGGTTGGCTTCCTCAAGCTTGTGGTATAACCGTGCGTTCTCGATGGCCGTCGCCAACGGGCCCGCCAGCGTCGCGAAGACCGCGATATCATCGTTCGTGAAAATGTCTTGCGAACGCTTCTGCCCGAGGGTCAGCAGACCCACGAAATCCGCCATGGACTTCAACGGAACGCACAGGTACGCTTCCAGTTCCGCCAGATGATGGGCGACACGCGCATGTTCCGGGGTTGGCCGCCCATGAATCATCTCTTCCAGGGCTACGGGGGACGGGCGCTGCCGCATATAGTGCAGAAGTTCACCGTATCCTTTCAGTAGCGCCCCATTTTCGGACGGTTCAGTCGAGTATTCGGTGACGAGCTGATCGGGTTCCGTCTCGCTTAAGAGCATCACGCGCACCGTCCGCACCCCGACGGTCTCGCGTACGTCTTTGCAGATCTCATCCAGCAATTCATCGAGTTTTACGATATGACTTGCAGATCGGCTGACACGGCGGAGCAATGCCTGCACGTCGTAACTGCGTTTCAGGACGGTTCGTTCAAGGAGAAGTTGCACATGTTCTTTGATGGGCTCGAGGACGAGGGCAATCACGAGAGCCGCCAGCAACGTTGGCGCGACATTCAGTGAGCCCGCGCGGCTGCTGAACGTCCAGTGAACCACCGAAATCGTACCGACGAAGATCAGCGCAACAACCGCCGTGGAAACGGCATAGACCGTCGTTCGCGAAACGATGAACCAGATATCGAGGAGATGGTAACGCACCATGGCGTATGCAAAGGTGCCTATCATCAGCACAAGGAAAACGGGCCCGTAGGCTTCTGTATCCTGTATTCCTATGGTGGGCCCTATCACGTTGGTGAGGGTTGCCAGGGTCGTAAATGCGGCCGTGCCGAGCAAGACGTGTTGGATTTGCCGGCGCTCGATGCCAGTACTGCGCAGCATTTTCCGGATGAGCAGGGGATATCCATAGAGCATGGTCAGTGCGACGGAGCCGACCATTATCATGAACACGGGGCCGTAGGTGACGACTGGAGGGGAGTCCGGCGATAGGCGCAGTTGCGATGGGTCGACGTAGTAATCCGTGAATACGCCAATCGAGCAGGCGAAGGCCAGACCCGTCAGAATGACAAGAATGAGGCGGGAGCCTTCGAAGCGGTGGCCGGGGAAGACGCTCACGAAGTATTGATACGTCACGGGGATGAAGCTGGAGATAATAAAGGTTGCACGCAACCAGAAAACGGCCCATCCGGTGTCGTGCGCATGGATAATGAACACGACGCCGAAGGTCCACAGTCCCAGATTAAGCGCGAGGACCGCGAAAGCGCGGTGGGCACGTTTGTAAGGATTCCTGCCCAGTACCAGGGCACCGAGTCCCAGGCAGGTTACGGCGGCGATTATGTGCAGGATTGTTGCTTGAGATACACTCATTGCTCCGGGCGCCCCATTAACAGGGCGCTATGGGTACCTCCGAAGCTCATTGCGCTTACCAGCACCGTTGATACATCGTTCAGACGAGCACGTTGCGGAACGAAGTCCAAATCACATTCCGGATCAGGGTCCTCGAGGTTTATGACCGGGGAAATGCACCCGCGTTCCATCGCAAGCGCGCCCGCAGCCACACCCAGGAGCCCCCCGGCGGCGTAGGGCTGGCCTGCCATGGACTTTACTGCCGAGATTGGGATGCGGTACGCCTGTTCCCCGAGAGCCCGCTTGTAGGAATTGGTCTCGCTGCGGTCGTACATTTCCAGGGAGACGCCGTGCGCCTGTATGTGGTCGACGTCGGTGGGTGACGCGCCTGCGTCTGCCAGCGCAGTCCGGATAGCCTCGGCCAGGCCTTTGCCCTCGGGATCCAGGGCGAGCGCGCTGAACGCTTCGGAGGCCGAGCCGAAACCGAGAAGCTTTGCAAACATGCGGGCACCCCGGGCACGGGCGTGGTCCTCACGTTCCAGGACGACCGCTACGGCGGCTTCACTGAGGACAATGCCATCCCGATGCCGGTCAAATGGCCGCATGGCTTTCTTGGGTTCACTGTTCCGTTTCGACAGGATGCCCAGAGAGCACCCCGAAGCGAAGGACATGGGGAAGATGGGACATTCGGTTGCACCGACCACGGCTGCATCGGCCCGCTTGCGGCGTATCTGTTCCGCTCCCCATTCGAGCGTGTCGAGTCCGGTCGCGCAGCCGCTGGATATCGTAATGGCCGGTCCTTTGAATCCAAAGTCGATGGTGACATTGACGGTGGCGGAATGCCCCGTGAATTTCGACGAAGCCAGGCGCGGAATCTTCTTGTATCCGCCACTTTCGTAGGCTTCGTTGGCGGCGCGATAGCCCTCGATCGGGTCGCCGATACTTGTTCCTATGCCCGTGGCGATGCGCTCCGGCTCATACCCGGCGCTGCCAAGCTCCGCATCCTCGGCCGCCATGCGCGCGCTCGCAACCGCCTGATGAACGTGGCGGCACCACGTGCGAATCACGCTCTTCTTCATGAAATCGTCCGGATTGAAATCCCACAGTTGCCCGCCGATCTGGCAGGGCATGTCTGACGCGTCAAAGCGGTCAATGGGCCGAATACCTGAGCGCCCGTTGGCAATGGCATCCCAAAAAGCCTGCCTTCCGAGTCCGTTGCAGGCGAGGACCCCTATTCCGGTAATAACGATATTTGTGCGCATGGTCTCCTCAATTGCCGACCGCTGCACGCAAATGCGCTTCCTGCGCCACCTCAGCCCCCTTGCTCGAGCGCGCATTGAAATCTTTTACCATGCGTGCAATGCCGTGCACATCCCCCGTCAGGAACCGCCGCATCACCTCGTTCCTGAACTCCACAAGAGTAGTATGCCATCCCAGGACGCGCGCTACAAGGGGTGTCTCGTTCAGCATGCAGGCAGCCACTCCGAATGATTCCACTTCATGAATCATGGTTTCGTGGTTTTGTATCACCTGGGTTGACGATAAGGCGCCAATTCGGTAGGGGAGAGAGCGCCATCTGCCGGGGGGCGTTCCGAGCCGGGAGCGTGTGCGAAGCAGTTTGTCGAGCCGGGCGCCGAAGGAGATTCCGAACCCGAACTGCCAGGGCTGCTGGTACCAGGGCGTGCGGGGCCATACCTCGGGCATTTCGATGACGCCCGCGTGCGGAAGGGTTCTCTCGATGAGGCGCAGGGTTTCGGCGTGTGTGTGGTGGTCGTCGGCGGGTGTCGGATAAACAAAGCGCGCTACCGTCGCCAGACCGGTCTCCTTGCTGCGTCGAAGCAGGTGCTCGATGCCCGAGATACTCGCCTCCTGGCCGAAATAGTCGCGAAGAAGCCGCTGGCTGCCGGTTCCAATGCGGAACGAAATCGCGACGCATCCGGAGCCTTTCAAGACCGGAAGCAGGGCCGCATCGGCCGTGGGCAGGTTTCCGTCGCGCGAATAAACGACCTTCTGTTCCCCGTCGAGAATGGCGCGTGCCACTTCGGCCGCGTGCGCCATGGAAGCGCCCATTCCCGCGAGTTGGAACGTCTCCGCGCCATACATCGCCGTGATCCGCCGCATCTGGGCGGTGATGCGGCTGGCGGAGCGTATCCGCAACCCCCCTTCCTGAACCGCTTCGGGACAGTTGTTGCAGGTGCTGTCGCAGCCGCGGCTTTCTTCGATTGGGAACAGCTTCAATTTGCGATTGTTACGCAGGGCCCGGTACACCTCTGCATCGTAGACGGGTTCCGGCAAAGCGTCCAAATCGCGCACATACTCGCGCTGCGTGTGACAGGCGCGGACGGTGCCGGGCAGAATGAGGTTCGGGAGGGACGGCCAGCGCTCCGGGCGGTGGATGTTGTTTGCCAACGCGGTGAGCCCCACTTCCGGATCGCCCACGCAAACGCAGTCGAAGGCGGTGGTGGTACTGATTAACTGCCGCCCGTACAGGTCGGCGATGCGCCCGAACGCAACGATGTGCACTTTGGCATCATGTTGCCGAATGCGTTTTGCCAGGAGTATGGCGGCATGGAAATCGTCCGGGTGGTCTATCTTGATGGCCACAAAATCGGTATGGCGCGGCTGGGCCAGTTTCTCTGCAAGTTCTTCACAGCAGGCCACTTGCCGGGTCTGATAGGCATGATCGACCGCGCGAATCTGCCACAGCATGTGCAATGCTCGCAGGGACCCGGGGGGAGTGGGGTCAAGAAAACGGTCTGCCATCTCGGTGGTTGTGGCGCGCATCTCCTCGGGAAACAGCCGGTCCACCAAACCAACGGTCCCAAAGTCGCGAATCACGGTTTCATGCCCTTCGGCCAGTAGGCATGCGGCCGTGGACGCCAATTCGTGGTCCGGCATAAGCGCTTCAAATGAAAATGGATACCCCGGGAACCGGACGAGAATGCTCTGCGATTTCATACCCACTCCTTCGTCGTTCTCCTCCGTGCAGTGTCCGCGGGATACCACAATATCTTGCGAGAATCCCTCCCCTGAGCAAGACACTACACAATATATCGGCAAGATACTAGCACGAACACCATATGTATGCAAGAGAAAACGGGAGAATACAACATTTTGATGTGTTCTGGCCGGATATAGTTGGTCCGGGGGGAGATGCCCAGACATTGTGGGCTCTGTGGATGTCAGGCGGCGTATCGCAGCCCTGTGGCTTAACTCGCGCCGAGAGGCACATGCGAGTGAAGGAGGGTAGAGGGTAGGATAGGGTATTGGAAAAGGCTTGGGGGATTGGGTATGCTCCCGCGTATGATGCGAAACGTAACGACGGTTGTGGTGATGATGGCGGCTGGAGCTGCGGCGATGGCCGGAGTAGCCGGGGAGGCGCCGGGGATGGCGATGGATGTGGAGACGCTGCGGTCGTGTCTCGAGAAATCAGCGGGTAATCAAGCCATCCCGGAGCTTGCGGCGCGCCCCCCGGAGGTGTTGCGCGGGACGGAGCACGGGGCCGAGGTGCTGGCGTGGGCGAAAAGCGCCGGCCGCGATATTCCCGAAACGACCCAGGCGCTGTATGCCCGGTACCGGGAAGCGGGTGAGCGGTACCCCTACGAGCGGCCGTACTTTGGTAAGCGGACGCTGGTTACCCGGTTTGCCGTGGCAGCGTGGCTCGATGCGGACGAAGGGGATATCGAGCATCTGTGCGCCTTGATTGAAAGCATACTGGCCGAGCCCACGTGGGTGTTGCCCGCCCACGAACGGCCCGTGCCCTGGAACATCGACCTGTTCTCGGCGGAAACGGCCTGCGAACTGGCCCATGTGTTGTTGCTGCTCGAGGACCGGCTCCCGAAGGAGCTTGCCGGACGGATGCGGTCGGAAATCCGGACGCGCGTGATGGACCCGTATCTCGAACATGCCAACGAGTACTGGTGGGATAACGGCCGAAACAACTGGACGGGGGTGTGCGCGGGGGCCGTCGGGCAGACGTTTCTGCTGCTCGAACCCGACGCCGCGCGTCAGGCGGAGGCGGTGTCGCTCGTGCTGGGGCAGATGGACCGTTTCCTGGCCAGGGCGTTCGAGGAGGACGGGGCCTGTCTCGAAGGGATCGGCTATTGGTGCTATGGTTTGCTGCACTTCGTGACGTTCGGCGAGATGTTGCATGTGAAAACCGGCGGCGCGGTGGATGTGCTGGCGCACCCGAAACTGGTGGCCATCGCCCAGTATCCCGCAACGGTGGCTATTGACACGCATGTGTTCGCGGCATTTGCGGACAGCCATGAGCACCAGAGCGTCACGCCGTTCCTGGCGGCACGATTGGCCGAACGCACCGGCATAAAATCGTTGCTGCCGCAAGCCGGGGGGATGACCGACTGGCGTCTGACGACCGTGCTGCGGAACCTTGTGTGGTGGAACGGGCCGGTTACAGAAGAGCCCGTAATTGACGACGCGTTCCTGTCTACGGCGGGTATCGTCAAGTTCGTTGGCCAATCGAAGGGCAAGCGCTTGGTGCTGGCGGCGAAAGCGGGGCATAACGCCGAGCCTCACAACAACAACGATGTCGGCAGTTTCGTGCTGCGCATTGGCGGCGTCACCTATCTGTGCGATCCGGGGGCAGGCCTGTACAGCCGCGAGTATTTCAGCGCCCAGCGTTACGACAACGTCTTCGCCAACTCGTATGGTCACAGCGTCCCGCGTATTGGCGGCACGTTGCAACCGGCGGGCGCGGAGTTCCGCGGCGAGATGAGCCTTTCCGGGCCCCAGCAGGTTCGAATCGACCTGACCAAAGCATACAAGGCCGAGGGTCTCGAGGAAGCCATGCGGGTCTTCACGGTTCAAGAAGACGGCTCGATAGTGATGAACACAGGGTATACGTTTGACGACGGCGGCCTGGACGTGGAAGAAGCGTTCATGACCTGGCTTGATGTGCAGGTCGACGGCTTGACGGCCCGTGTAATCTCGAACGAAGGCGTGCTTGAGATCCGCGCGGAATCCGGCCAATTTGCCGCCGAGCGCCTCGAAGAAGCCTGCAAAGCCAACCGGAAAAGCGGCGTCTTGACTCGAATCACCCTCACGCAACCCGCCGCACCCGAAATCCGCAATCGGTATACGCTTGTGTACGTGCCTGCGGAATAAGTACGAGGACTTTACCTTGCGGCAGCTTTTCCTCGAACCGCCTCGCACATCAGAGATTCTCAAAGTTCCCGGATGATTTTTTTGCGCCAGACCCGGAGGCGTATGCGGAGGTAGAAGAGAAACCAGAGCATCTGGAAGCCGGTGCGCCAGAGCTTAAGTTTGGACTGGCCGCCGGTGCGTTCGAGATGATTGACGGGAAACTCGGTGAGTTTGGCGCCGAGGGCGTGGAGCTTGACATTAACCTCCGTAGGAAACGGGTAGCCGTTGGATTCGAGGCGGAGTTTCTGGAGAAGGTCGCGGCGGATCATCTTGAGGGCGCAGTTGGTATCGCGCATCTTCACCCAGAACAGAGTCCGCACGATCAGGTTCAGGCAACGATCGGCTGCGACCCGGAGAAGGGAATCCTGTTTGCGGACCCGGTAGCCGATGAAGCCGCCGGGCGCGGAATCGCCGAGGCCGTTGATGATGCCGGCGAGATCTTCGAGCTGAAACTGGCCGTCGGAGTCGATGGTGATGATGTAATCGCCCCGGCATTCGCGGATGGCCAGGGAGATGGCGTAGCCGTAGCCGCGGTTGACGTCGGGTTCGCCAACGTCGCGCACATTGGAGAACTCGCCCGACAACCGTGCGAGGATGTCGCCCGTGCCGTCGCGGGATCCGTCGTTACACAGTACGATCTCGTAAGGGACTGCAAGCGTGTCAAGGAAACGCACCCAGCCGCGGACGGTTTCCTCGATGGTGTCGGCCTCGTTGTAGACGGGCGAGGCCACCGAAATGCGTATCCCGCCTCGTGCAGGGTGTTGCGCTGGTGCGTGTTCCGTCACGGCGGTATCCTTATGGTTGCGTTGGTAAAGCGTGTACGGACATGTCTCCGCTTCGCGTCGCTTGTGTCAGTCCCCGCTTTCCGGCGAGGCCATAGCGTATCCCGGATGGGCATAGGGCATCAAGCGCGTGGCACGGTCGGGCACGGGGAAACGGCGGGCACGTAGTCGCGCGGCGGACCGTGCTTTGAGCAGGTATCCGTACTTCCGCGCGAAACGAGGGTAAATTAGTTGACATAATTCCAGATAAAATATGGAATATATCCAGAAAACTGTGTATTTTCTGATTCTGGTGCATGGAAAAGAGCATGCTGAAGGATTTGGGAACGGCTACGGCGTCGTGGTTAGGTCACCTGATCGGCTGGGCGGGGCAGTGGGCCGGCGCGCCTGCGCCGGAGCGATTCGACAGGATTACGGAATACCGGAACAATCCCATCGTTGCGCGGCTGCGGCTGAACGGGATTGTGTTCGGGAATGTGGTGGTGTATTCGGTCGATGACCCGGCCGTGGCGGTGCTCCGGTATGACCGGCAGGGGTACGTGGAGTTACGGGAGCACGAGTGGGCCCACGTTGCTCAGTACCAGGGCTGGGGGGCGTTGTTCTGGGTCCAATATCTGGTGGCGGAGTTGGTGCGGCCGTTTTCGAGGGGCCGAGTCAATTACTACGAAATGCAGGCGGACGATGCGTGCCGGAAAGGGGTTTCGAGCGAGGTGTGAAGGGGGTAGCAGGGGAGGAACGGCCGAGCGACGGGTAAGGAGGCGGCTCGATGCGGCGGCGGTGCCGTAGCGCGAAGGTTCCCAAGTGACGCCCGCCGTCATGCGCATATGCCCTGTGAAAGGGACGGATTCGCCGATTTGCGTTGGTGCGGAGCGGCAAGTATAGTAGTGCGCTTCGAGGCACGGCCAAGCGTCCGATTTCATGTAATCACCCTTGTTGGACAACCAGCGGGAGCACGTTGTGATAGCCATAGTCGATTACCGGGCCGGAAACCTGACCAGTGTTCGTTTAGCCTTGGAGCACTTGGGGTTACCGGCGAAAGTCACTCAGGAAAGCCGGGACATCGAGACCGCCGAGCGCGTCATCTTTCCCGGCGTGGGCGCGGCAGGTTCGGCCATGCAGAACCTCACCGAGCTTGGTCTGGTGGACGTGCTTCGCGGGGTTATCGCCACTGGAACACCCTTTCTGGGCATCTGCCTCGGCATGCAGGTCATATTCGAGCATTCGGAGGAGGACGGGGGCGTGGCGTGTCTCGGGCTGGTGCCGGGCGAGGTGACGAAATTCAGGCCTTCGGATCCCCTCTGCAAGATTCCCCAGATGGGATGGAACACCATCGAGATTCAGGGCCAGCACCCCCTTTTCGCGGGGATCGAGAACGAGAGCGAGTTCTATTTCGTTCACAGCTATTATCCCGTGCCGTCAGACGCGGCGTATGTACTTGCCGAGACGGAGTATGCGGGCGCGCGGTTTGCGTCCGTGATTGGACGAGGCAATCTGGCGGCGACCCAGTTTCACCCCGAACGTTCGGGGCGGATCGGACTGAAGCTGCTCCAGAATTTCAGCAAGTGGGACGGAACATGCTGACAAAACGCATCATTCCCTGTCTGGACATCCGCAACCGCAAGGTGACCAAGGGTGTTAAGTTCCAGAATAACGTGGACTTAGGCGATCCGATCGAGCTGGCGGTCGCGTACAGCGGCGGCGGTGCCGACGAACTGGTTTTCTACGATATCACCGCCTCCGCCGAGGAACGGCCCATTGACATCGAGATGGTGCGGGAAATCGGCAAAGTAATTCACATCCCTTTTGCCGTCGGAGGCGGTCTTCACACCATCCAGGACATGTACAACGTCCTGGATGCCGGCGCGGAAAAGGTCTCGGTGAATTCGCTGGCGGTCAAGAATCCCCCGATTATCGCCGAGATGGCCAAGGCCCTCGGGCGGCAGAATATCGTCGTGGGGATGGACCCGGTCCGTACGGATGATACCCGAAGGTGCCCCAGCGGCTATGAAATCACGGTGCGCGGGTTTCGCGAACGCACGGGACTGGACGCCCTCGAATGGGCCAAACGTGCGGAAGAACTTGGTGCGGGCGAGATTGTGGTGAATTCGGTCGATGCGGACGGCACCCGGGAGGGGTACGAACTGGACCTGACCCGCATGATCGCCACTAACACCAGCATCCCCACCGTGGCGTCCGGCGGCGCCGGAACCTGCCAACATATCGCCGACGCATTCACCAGA
>CAZFOG010000012.1:32765-37727 GCA_964520685.1 uncultured Nitrospiraceae bacterium
AGCGCGCGCCGATGCCGCCATCGTCGCGAGCATGGTGCATACCGGCGAATTCAGCATCGCCCAAATCAAAGAAGAACTCATCAAAGCGGGCATCCCTATCCGGAAGAAGTGGTAGCGCCTTGGAGTCCGGGCTGTGCCTTGCCGAATCGGACACCGGGGAAGCGCCCGGGAAGGTTTCCGGGAAAACTGTTGACCTTTTCACACCTCCTTGGCATCATGAATTCACTTGGGCTGGCGGTTCAGGGCTCACTGCGCATGATGCTGGAGCACGTGCTTGGAAACTGATGACAAACCACAACCTTGGGGGAGAACGCCCATGTACACGCGTTTCTGGTCCGTATGGTTTGCCTTGCTCGCGGGTGTTGGGGGCGTGGTGGCGCTTTCGGGATGTCCCGGGCCGCCGAACGCGACCATTGCGCTGATCGTCTCTCCAACGGTTCTGGACTTCGGCGCCACCGAATCGGCGCTGACATTTCAGGTGCGCAAGAACTACACCAGCGTGCCATTGGGGCAGTTCCGCGTAAGCAGCAACGTTTCATGGATAATGGTGGAGCCGTCGACCGGCACGAGCTCCGGGCCTGACGACCCGGCCACGGTGACGGTGACAGTTGACCGGAGTCTCCTGGGTGCCGGCGAGAATGCCGGTACGCTGAGTGTCACTGCCGAGGGCGCTACCCAGGTCAACCTTTCCGTGAAGGCTTTCCGGCAGGTCGGGGCCGCCTTTTCGGTGAGCAGCAATGATGCCTTTGTGGGAGACGAGGTCCAGTTTACGGATTTGTCGCAGGCAGTGGGCGGCGCTCCGGCTATCACGAGTTGGGAGTGGGCCTTTGGTGACGGAGGAACCAGTTCGGAGCAGAATCCGAGACACGCGTACGCGGCTCCAGGTTCGTACGACGTCACGCTGACGGTCTCGAATGGCGAGGAAACCGCGACGTCGACACGGCAAGGTTACGTCTCCGTTCGTGCCAAGGTGCCCCCGATGGCCGATTTCGTCGCCAGCATTGTCGAGACATTTCCCGGCACCGGCATCCAATTCACGGATGCTTCGAGCGCGGGAACGAGCAGTATTACGGGGTATGCGTGGGATTTCGGGGATGGAACATCGAGCACGCAAGAGAACCCTGTCCATGCATACACACAGACTGGCACGTTCACCGTCTCTCTGACAGTCACCTCCGCGCATGGCCAGGATACCGAGACGAAACAGAATTACATCGCCGTCTCGCCCATTCCGCCGGAGGCGGGCTTTTCTTCGGATGTCCGCCAGGCGGTTATCGGGACCCTGGGGGCGGTTGTCGAGTTTTACGACGAGTCTGAGGCCGGAACATTTCCGATCGTTGACCGGTTCTGGGAATTTGGGGACGGAGAGACCAGCACCGAGAATGATCCCATCCACACGTACCAGGAGACCGGGTTCTACACGGTATCCCTGACCGTGACGGCGCAGAACGGTCAGATGGACACAGCAACGGTTGCCAATTATATCGAAGTGGTTGAAAACACCATCACGGCGAATTTCACGGTCGACAACCGCAATGCCGATATTGGTCAAGAGGTGCAATTCACGGACACCTCGGAGCCCGGACCTTCGCCCATCATCCAGTGGTCGTGGGATTTCGGCGACGGCGGTGTCAGCGAGGAGCCCGATCCAGTCCATGTATACACGGAGGAGGGGACGTACACTGTTTCGCTGACAGTCGCCAATGCGTATGGTTCGGACGCGGAAGTGAGGACCGGCTACATCACCGTCAGGCCGCTCTCGGTGCTTAAGCGCTATATCCGGGATGCCGGTCCTCCGAGTTATGGTGTGGACACGGTGGTGCCGGTTTCGTACGGCGGGCAAACGATCACGTTCCATGTGCTTGACCTCCTGTCCCAGACGTTCCGTGAGGGCGAGATTGTACCTGCCGAGTGGCAGCACTGGATGGTGCTGATCACGCCGCCGGAGATCACCAGTGATACGGCGTTGCTGATCATTGCGGGGGGCTCGAATTCCGCGACTCCGGGATTCGACCCGGCCAACCTGTCGGGAGAGGCCCTTGTCGCGCTGGAATTTGTGTCGCAGATGGGCGCCGTTGCTGTTCTGTTGCCGACCGTTCCCAATCAGCCACTGGAGTTTCATGACGATGGCATTGGGCGCCGTGAGGATGAAGCCATTGCGTACACGTACGACCAGTATCTGAATGGCGGCGATGAATACTGGCCCCTGTTGCTGCCCATGACCAAGAGCGCCGTCTCCGCCATGGACGTTACGCAGGATTATGGCGCGCTCATCGGCATGGACATCGAGGATTTCGTTATCACGGGGGCTTCGAAACGCGGCTGGACCACGTGGCTGAGCGCGGTGGCGGACGCGCGGGTGCGGGCGATTGCGCCGCTCGTGATCGATGTGCTCGACATGCAGACGCAGATGGACTACCACTACCAGGCTTACAACGGCTATTCCTCGGCGGTTCACGACTACGTGGATTTCAACGTCTTTGACCGATTCGATACCGAGCGCGGCCAGGAACTGCTCGCGATCGTGGATCCCTATTCGTATCTCTGGGCGCTCGACATGCCGAAGCTGCTCATCAACTCGACGGGCGACCAGTTTTTCCTGCCCGATTCGGCCCAGTTCTATGTGCACGAGCTGCCGGGGGAGACCCGCTTGCGTTATCTGCCCAATACCGACCACGGGGTCGAGCAGGGGAGTTCGCTGCAAGACCTGGCCGCCAGTCTGTTCAGTTTCTATGCGGCAGTCGCGAATGACCTGCCTCTGCCTTCATTTACGTGGGAGGTCACGGATGACAACGAGATCCAGGTTCAGACCGAGCCGGCATTCCCTCCCGTGGAGGTCAAACTCTGGAGCGCGACCGTCAGCGGAGCGTTGCGTGATTTCCGCTACGCGAGCGTGGGCGCGGTGTGGTCTTCCCAGACACTGGGCGATCCCGACGGCGACGGCGTTTACATTGCGACTGTTCCCACCCCGGCGGCGTCGAATACGTGGACGGGGTTTTTCGTGAACCTTACATTTAACCAGGGCGGCATTCCCCACGTGTTCAGCACCGAACTGCGTGTTACGCCCGACAGAATGCCATTTGGGCCGCCGGTGTTGCGTGTTAACAAGGACGCGGCGGGCAGCAATGACGGAAGTTCGTGGAGCAACGCATTCACGAGCATCCAGGAGGCAATCGACGCGGCGGCAATCACGGGCTTCGATGAGATCTGGGTCGCCGAGGGTGTGTACGAGGAAGCGGTCACGATGGCGAGCGATATTGCGTTGTACGGGGGCTTCGCGGGAACCGAGCACGCGCGATTCGACCGCGATTTTGAGGCCCAACGCACGATAATCGACGGCAGCACCGCCGCTGGAGGACAGCCGGCCAAGCACGTTGTCTACATGCACAGAACGACGAATACCCGTCTCGACGGGTTCAGCATCACGGGGGGCGATGCCTCGGGCGTGGTGCCTGACGACTGGCCGGCGACGGCGGGCGGCGGCATCTATTGCGGGCGGGTGGACAACACCAACGTTATTGCCAACTGCCGGGTCTACGGCAACAGCGCCGATGACAGCGGCGGTGGAATAGCCTGCGTGGGCTACCGGGCACCAGCCCTTGACGAGTGCAACCCCATCATCGAGAACTGTATCGTCACCGATAATTACGGCGGTCTCGGCGCTGGGGGCATACTCTGCATCGTGGGAGCGAGCCCGGTCATTGTAAACACCATCATCGCCGGGAATAGCTGCCAGGGTGTTGCTGAAGAGGCAGGCGGCGCCGGCATTGGATGCGCCGATGCTTCTTCCCCAGCCTTCGCCAACTGCCTCGTTGCCAATAATACGACACCGACAACGGCCGGGGGAGCCGGCGTGGGTTCACCGGTGTGGGGCGGCGATTGCGATCCCGAGTTCGTGAACACCATCTTCTACGGCAACGATGACGTGGCCATTTACGAGGGCACGGCCGATTCCGACGTTACATTGAAGAACTGCCTGTTCTTCGCCAACGCGGCGGGCGATGTGTGGGACGAGGATTCGACCCTGTATACGGGGGCGGTTCAGATCAATGCCAATATTCCCGAGGCGATGAACTGTGTTGCCGGGGAGCCCAAGTTTATCGATGCGGCCAACGGCGATTACCGCGTTGCGGCGGACTCGCCGGCGGTGGATGCCGGGACGTCGGATGGTGCGCCCGATACCGCCATTGACGGCACGCCGCGTCCGCAAGGCACCGCCGACGACATCGGTCCGTACGAACAGTAAGCGAACTCGAGCGCCACTGGATTGTCCCATCGTCAGGGGACGCACAGGGGTATGTGCCGTATCAACCAGGGGGGGGTGTATGCGAAATCGCAGAACGGTGCCGGTGGTCACGGTCTTGCTGGTGACGATGCTGCTCGGGGCAGAGGTTGCCAATGGGGAGCGGGAACGGGCACGGCACAATGTGTGCGATTTCGGGGCGCGGTCAGATGGGGAAACGCTGTGCACCGAGGCGATTCAGCAGGCGATCGACCGGTGCGCGGAATCGGGCGGTTGCGTCTATTTTCCACCGGGCAGGTTTATTTCGGGGCCGGTTCGCCTTCGCAGCGGGGTGAGCATTCTGCTCGATGACGGGGCAGTCTGGTTCGGGAGCCGGAGCCGCGATGACTATACGCGCCCGAAGGATTCGGAGGGCGCCTCCGCGTCGAAACCGCGCGCCTTGCTCGAGGGTTACGACCTCGAGAACATTACGATCCGGGGCGGGGGTATGATCGACATCAACGGGGACGCGTTCAAGCAGAAGGACGCGTATCGCCCGAAGGGCCTCCATTTGGAGAGGTGCCGCGATGTTCGAATCGAGGGCATCCGGCTGCGGAACGCGGGAAGCTGGATGCAGCATTACCGGCTCTGCGAGGACGTGTTCATTTCCAACATCAACGTGTTCAATCATGCCTCGTACAACAACGATGGGTTGAATGTGGACAGTTGCCGGCGCGTGC
>CAZFOG010000013.1:0-22964 GCA_964520685.1 uncultured Nitrospiraceae bacterium
CCGCTCTGTTGTGGGACCGGTGCCCTCACCGGTCATTTCTATTTTCATCGTCTACAGGCGAGCCGCACGACTCCTGGTTCGCTTTCCTAAGGGATCTGGAAGTGCGTTGACAACCCGGTCAGTATTCTTAGGTTTTGACGCCTGCCGCGGCCTGTGCTAGAATGGCTCGCGAGTTGGAAGGAGTGCGCCATATGACTGATGGGGCAATTGCGGACGACGAGACGCCCGACATCCGAAAAGGCAACGAGTGCTTTGTCAACCTGATGGGACAACACTTTCTAAGCCACATTGTGGACGTGTCCGACGACCGCCTCACCATTTCGTTTCCCGGGGCTGACTACCCGGCGTCGGGCATGCATCTCGAGCTGCAATTCCACGATGATGAAGGGTTTAACAGCTACCGGTCGCAGGTCGTGGCCGGACCGCTGAAGCATGCGGGAGCCGTCGTGATCCTGCGCCCCCGTGGGATGGACCGCATACTGCACCGCCATACGTGCCGAGTGAGCACCGACCTGACCGTCCAGGTGAAAGAAGAAAACCACATCCGCAAGTACGATGCCGCGCTCCTGAATCTGAGCCGGGGGGGCGCTCTATTGGAGACCGACGCGCCCTTCGATTTCAACAGCAGTATCGAGCTGTCCATCTCGATCCCCCACGACCAGACCCGAACCATTCATGGGCATGTAACGCACGTGAACCGGCAGCCGTCACCCCGCGGCAATGAATGCTTGACTGTCGGTGTGCGTTTCGCAAATATGGATGCAGATACGAATCAGGCGATTATGAACTATGTCTGGCAACGCCTTCGTGACATATATCCGGGACACTAGCGTCCGCCTTTTCAGCAGCGAAATTGACGCCTTCGGGCTGAACTCACTGGTGTGAACAACCCATGACCCGACGATTGACATGTGCAGTTTCCGCACCCCGGCACGTCAAGAGATTACCTGCCTGCTTCACATTCCTGACGATTGTCCTCACAAGTTCTACGGCCGTTCCGGCCGATGTCGTGCGGGTTCCACTGGAGGATGGCGTGTTCGCATCGGCGCGCAACGGCCGCACCCTGCTCCTGGAGTACAACCGTTCTGCCGGCCCCGAACTCCAGGTTTTTGCCGTCCGGTACCTGGCGGATGCTGACGACTGGAAGATGTACAAGGGGGTTTCGAGTTCGGTAGCGGTGCCGTTTGACGAGCTGAATCCGGCAGCGCAACGCGAACTCTTGCTGGCGGTATTCAAATACGATGTGGTCACGGAAGAGGGATGGAACCACTACGTGCTGCATGAGGGGGATACCGGGCAGGAAACGCTGTGGACCCTGTGCACGTGGCTCACCGGCAAGGGCGGCACGTACAAAGAAATCCTCGCCGCAAACAAACTCGAATCGGACAAGCTGCGCCGCGGACAAAGCCTGTTTTTCCCGGCAAAGCTGTTGCGCGACGTGATGAAAACACCCACGGGGGAACGCCCGGCCCCCCCCGAGTCCCTTGCAGCGCCTCCGCTGGTGCCCGCGTCCGAACCGGTAGATGCCCCGCTCCATGCCCTTACTGCAGGGGCCGCCCCGAACTCGGGAGAGCTGGCGTACAGTAAGGACGCCGATGGGCCGTTTGCCTTATACCGCCTGAAGCAGGGCGAGGCCCTGTACACCGACGTGGTGGCGCGATTCACCGACGTAGACGTGCTGGAATCGGCGGCGGCCAGCATTCTCGCGGCGTGCCGCGTGGTGATGGAACGCAGCGGAATCAAAGACGAGCATTCAATTCCCGTGGGAACCGAAATCAAGATCCCCATCGAGATGCTCACGGCCCAATACATGCCAGAAGGGTCCGCTCAACGCGAGGAATACCAGGCGGTGGTCCAGGAAGCCCGGCGCTTGCGGGGCGCCGTGCGAAGCAAAGACCTCGCGGGCGTGGTCGTCATCCTGGATCCCGGTCATGGAGGCGGCGACCACGGCGCGTGGACCACGAACTCGCGATTCAGCCTTTACGAAGACGAGATTAACTACGACATCGCCTGCCGCATCAAGCATATCCTCGAATCATCGACGCGGGCCCGGGTATACCTGACAGTCGTGGACCGGTCACAGGGGTTCGCTGTCACGGACCGCACGCGTTTCACCCACGATACGGACGAAGAACTCATGACAACGCCGCGGCACCGGGACCTGGACGGGGACAAGGTGTCGCTGAACCTGCGGTGGTACCTTGCGAACTCGATCTACCGGCAAGAGGTTGCGGGCGGAACGGACCCGCAGAAGGTCGTATTCGGGAGCATCCATTGTGACAAACTGCATTCGAGCCTCCGGGGAACCATGATTTACGTGCCCGGCGCCGCTGGACGCCGCGACAAGGAAGCCCCCGCGCTGTCTTTGGTGAGCTACAACAAGTACAAGGAGGTGGGCGAGCAGAACTACGCCAGCTCGACCGCCGCCGAACGCAGGCGCGACGAAGCGCTCTCGCGGAACTTCGCCGTTGTGCTGATGGAAGAACTCGGCAAGAAACGCATCAAACGCCATGACCGGAGCGCCCCCATCCGCGCCCAAATCCGCCGCGATGGCGCAACATTCGTACCGGCTGTGCTGCGCAATACCATGGTGCCGACCAAGATCCTCATCGAAACTGCCAACCTCGCCAATGCGGTCGACTGTACCCGCCTCGAAGATCCCGACTGGCGCCAATGGTACGCTGAAGCCTTCGTCAACGCCCTGGAAAGACATTTCGAAGGATAATGCCCGGTCTCACCCGCCGATGGGCACGCTTCCGAAACGGCGAATGCTGAGTTCGTCGATGGTGGAGCGGGGATGGAGCGACGCGAGGTAGAGGCAGGCGTTGGCGATATCCTCGGGCTGCATCCAGCTCGATTTGTCGCGCTCGGGCATGGCGTCGCGCGCAAGTTCGGTATCCACTCCTCCAGGGCAAATGGCGTGCACGGCAATGTTGAGTTCGCGCAACTCCATGGCAAGCACTTTGGAGAGCCCGTTGACCCCGTGCTTCGAGGCGCAATAGGCTCCCTGATTGACAAGGGGTTTCAGGCCGGCCACGCTTGAAATATTGATGATGCGTCCCTGTTTTCGCTCTATCATGGCAGGCAGCACGGCCTTGACCATCACGAACACGCCCGTCAGATTCACCTCCATGGTCTGACGCCAGTCATCGAGTGTGGTTTCCACAAAGGGCTTGAAGATGGCCACTCCCGCGTTGTTCACGAGCACATCGATCTGGCCGAATTTGGTGAGCACGTTGTCGACACATGCCGCGACATCATCGGGGTTGGACACATCGCACGAGACAGCCAACGCCCGGCGCCCCCGTTCGCGCACCCGGTCCGCTGTCTCGTCCACCTGGTCCTGCGTCCGCGCCACGACCGCAACATCGCAGCCCTGCCGGGCAAATGTTTCGGCAATGGCCTGTCCAATACCCCGGCCTGCTCCTGTGATAATCGCTGTCTTTCCTTCGAGTACCATGATGATGTCACGTCCTGCGCCAATGCTTCGTTTCCATGAGAGACCGAGGCTCTATGGTAGCGCATCAGAGGGCCGCGTTTCTCGTCTCTCTGCTGCGGTGGAGCGCACGAAAAGGACCAAGTGGACCTGATGGACCCAGCGGACGGGATGGACGGGGTGGACCATGAGGGTGGCGACACGGTAGAGCGCGAGGGCCGATCGGTGCATCGGCACTATGCCGCGTTTAAGTTAAGTCAGGACCAACGGGCAGGGGCACCGGTCCCACAACAGAGGGGTCGGCATGGACAAAGTGGACGATGTGGACAAAGAGAAGCCTGTGGAAGCAAAGGCCCAACCGGGTTTACGGAGTCCCCGTCTTTGGCGTTTTCGGGACAGTGTTCGTGCGATAGGGGTTTATTCATAAAGAGCATTTCGCTATGATTCGCATCTTTGTACAGGTGCATGCAACCCGGGCGGATTATCGGCACTGTTGGACTCGGTTCAGTGAGGATGACGGGAAGGCGAAACACACACCGCGGATTCACCTTGGTGGAACTGCTGGTGGTTATCGGCATCATCGGCGTATTGGCAGCGCTCCTGTTGCCGGCGCTGGCGCGTGCCCGCGAAAGCGCCAAGCGGGCGACCTGTGCCAACAACCTCCGCCAAATTGGCATGGCCTTCGAACTCTACCTCCTCGAGAACAATGACACCTACCCGGCGGCCCAGGATCCTGTCAGTGAAGACCCGACGTATTGGCTGTGGATGGGCCGCGGCTGGCGCACGCTGCTCGCACCGTATATTCCCGGCGACAAAGAAGATCCCGGTGTTTTCTTCTGTCCTTCGGATATCCGTGAGAAGAGCGCGGATGTCTATGAGCGCACCTCTTACGCGTATTCTATGGCGTTTTACCACTCGCCCGAACAGATCGACTCCTTGACTGAGACCAGAGCGGTGTACACCGCCGGTATGGCACTCCCGTCAATCCCCCAGCGGCCGTCGGCGCTCCGGTGGCCATCAAAGAAGATCCTGGCCGGAGAATGGTACGCCAACCACACGGCCTTCGAGCGCGACAAGGGATGGTTTGCGCCGGGCGGAAAACGCATGTTCTTGTTCGCCGATGGTCACGTCGAATACCTTGATTCGAGCGCGCTTCTGCCTGCCAACGACGGTCTCCCCCATCCCAATCTGACACGGGGCGGGATTGCCGGAAGAGACGTGCCGTGAACCACGGAAACGTCCGGCGTATCTTTTTCAGTATCGGACTGGTCTACATTCCGGTTTTAATCATCGGAGTATTCTGCCTCGAAAATTCGGTTTCTGCCCGCTAAGAATCCTCCCCCAGAACGCCTTCCGGCGTTCCACCCCCTCCGAAGGGGGAGATGCGCGGCGGCGTTGAGGTGGCATGCGAATCTTGCGCATGATTGTGGCTCTCGGCGGGGCTTTTGAACATGACAGTCCCGATTTCCATCACCTGCGGGTGAGCCGCGGCCTCATGGTTCGCTGCCTCGAAAATTCAAAGACCCGGGTGTATCCCCGTCTGTGTTTGTCCGTGTGGGTCCGTGTGGGTCCATGTGCGAGGGTCTTGCCCTCATGCCCCCCATTTTCATCGTCAATGGGTGAGCGGCGGTACAGGAGGGCGCGTGCGGCACATGGCCCGCGGCCGTGCGCCAGGACAGGCTTATCAGGCCCTGCGAAGTGATGCCCCCTGACGAAGACGACAGGCAGGGGCCGGACTCTTCGGGCCGCAGCCTGCTCTATTGTTCGCTGGAACCGGAGTCCTGCATCAACAGGGCGTACGTTCGTGGCTGTGTATCCGAAGCGCTGATGGCGCCAAGCGTACGGCCGGTTTGCTGCGGCTCCATACGGGTCCAGCCGGAATCGGCGTCGTAGGCATAGAGCGCCAGCGAAGCGATATCGGCGCCGGCAGGCAGGCTTCCGTCCGGATACATAACGATCTCGACGCGCACGGGGACATCCCGCTTCGACAGGGACAGGGCAATGAAGCTTCCACAGGCCCGCAGGCCCTCGGGAAGCGGAGCGGGCGGTTCAGTCAGGACTTTGGTGAACGCGCCCAGCGAGGCATCAGCGTCAATGGCGAAGTGCGCGAGCCCGTTCTCCGAGGCGAGCTCGACCGCTCTCCCCCACGCCAGCGTGGGTTTTCTGGGCCCTGACGGAGCGGGGTTACTGACTGGTTGGGGCGATTCCGGCTGCTCCGGCAATTGGGTCACGACCGGCGTTTCTGGCACCGGAACGGTCTCCCCGGAAATCGGTTCCGCGCGCTGTTCCATCGGCATCGGCTGCGCTACGGTACCGGCGCCCCGCTTCAATACCGCGTATACCCCCGGGCGGCTGTCCGAGCCGATCATCGCTCCTGTTTCCACGTCCAAATGATGCTCCGAAAGCTCCTCCCAGCCCGTCTCGGGCCTGTAGGCGAAGAGTACGGCGGCGTCCCGTTCGGCCGCGGGCACGGAAGCGACGGAAAGCTCGAGATGCACCGTCACCGCCACGGCGGGGTCCGAGCAATGGACGCCCACAAACGGCGTTACCGGCGACCACCCTTCGGGCAATGGGGCGGGAGCAGCGGCCGAAGCGCTCGCGAATACGCCGAGGGATTTCTCGCCTTGCACACGCACCATTCCCGCATCGCCTGGGATAGCGACCTCGAGCGTGCGGCCCCATGCCAGCCCCGAACGGGCGGCCCCCTCGGGGGCATGAACTGCGAGGGCACTCGAAGGAACCACCGGCGCGGGCTCCGGAAGGCCCGGCCGGGCTGCCTCGGGCGTTTCTCCGGTTTCGTCGGGATTCAACTCAGCCGGTGCCTCGGGCCTGTCTCCGGGCGGTGCTTCCTCCCCCAGAGGCAGCGTCTCCGGCGCCGGCGCCAAACCGGATTCCTCCGCCGCCGGCGCACTTGTCTCAGGCGGCGCCTGCCCCTCTGGAGTCACCTGCTCCGGCTGGGCAGCCATGCGGGCACGTAACACGGCCGGGCCGAGGACCGCGCACGTGTGCGCCCCTTCGAATCGCGCCCGGAAGATGCGCGTCTCCGCATTGACGCGCTGGCCGGGCACGGCAAGCCATCCATAGTCCAGGTTGAGCACGTGAACCGCAAGCTGCTCGATGCCGCCTCCTTCCAGAACGGATGGCGGAACATAGATGGCAGCGTCAATGGTGATGGGGGTGCGGGGCTGGTCCAGGACAGGCGTGACGAATACGGTATACGCGGCCATGCCGTCGGGCAGAGGCGCCGGCATTTCGGCGCTGGCCTCGAGATGTACAGATACCGGGTCGCGGGCATCGATTGCGAAAACACCCTGCATCCCAACAGGACGCAGCGTGACGCGCCTCCCGAACGCCCTTTCGGCAAACCGCTGAACGTCCTTGTCGAGGAAGTAATTGACCTTGAACCGCCGTTCCGAGAAGAGGGTGAGCTGGTCGGCAAAATGTTTTGAGTCAGGAGTGTCAGATATCCCGCCTGGCATGACGCTGACCGATTCGGGCGTATCGCCGAACTGCACGGCCATGGCATAGGCATATCCATAACCCGGCACCAGCTTCCTGCGAGCGGCGCCGTAATCGCCGGTGACCATAACCGGCTCACCCGCAAGACCGCCGGCGATAGGTTTTTCGGTCTGGCCCTTCCGGAACCGGTGCACGTCCCCCCACGGCACCTCAAGTGCGTCGTGCAGGTTGCGCATTTCGCGCGATGCATTCGAGACGGCATCCAGTGCGCAATTCTGCACTCGGGGCGCAGCGCTCATGAACTCTTCATACAGCACGGCGTCGGGAACGTCCGGACCCGCCATTTGCCGGTAGGCCGTCCACCACGCATTAAAGACGGTCATGCCCGTGCTCCCCGTATCCGCGACGAAGTTCCACGACCGCAGCACATCGAGGCTGCGGCCGGTGTCGGGGTGGGCGGATTGGAGAAAATTCTCACGGCCATCGGCCCAGGCAAGCAACTGCGGCACGGCTGCCGTGGCGAACGGCACGAGGACGTCGTAGACCATCGCCTGGGCCTCCTGAAAACTGCGTTGCCCCATGCTCAGCAGGTGGCGCACACGTTGCGCGCGAAACGTGTCGCGGTCGTTGGCCAGCCAGGGCGGTACGGTCGCGGGGTCGATTCCGGAATCGCCCGTGACTGCCCAGGGGGGCGTACCGCACGCTTGAATGTACCCGGCAGGCGGATTGAGTAGGGCCGGCAACGCATCCAGCGGCACCAGTTCCCCCCATGCATAATGGAAGTCGTTTGCAGGAAGCGGTGCATCCCACACGTAGAACGCCCCAGGCGGCCTGCCGCCTTCTTCCTCGCCCTCCGGCTGCTCCGCCAACGCCATGGCGGGGGGTAGCGTCTTGTCGCCCACCTTCACGTTGTACAGATAGAAGATGTTGCCCTCTCTGTCGGCGTAGGTTACGTGAAAACACGGGAGTTGCCGCCTGGCCAGTGCGCGCTGGAAGTCGCCCAGGTTCTGGGCGGCGCCCATGGCCATCAATTGCTCCAGTGTTCCGAAATCGGCATACCCGCCCGCCATGAATGAGCAGGGCTCGCCCTGCACTTCGCCCACGACCGGCCCCCGCGATGTCATGTGAAACGGGGCACTTCGCTGGCGCATGCCGCCCGGCGCATTGACGAAAAACGTCCGCGATTCGACAAGCCGCCGCCCGATGAGGAAGCGCTCGAGCGTGGCTTCGAGCTGCATCTTATTCGGATCGCCCGCAGGAAGCTGGACCTCTCCCTCGGGCTGGATGTAGATGTCGGCAAAGTCCGGGTAATTGGGTGTCAGCGCCCATCCCAGCACCTCGTTGTGGCCCTGCAGGATAACGGGCAGGCCGCAGAGGGTGGCGCCGGCAACGTTGACCCCAGTCCCTGCCAGATGCGCCTCGTACCACTGAAAGGGACCGTCGTAATAGCCGTGCGGGTTAAGCACCAGCACAGCGTCGCCGGACTGTGTCAGGGGAGGCCCAAGAGCCCACGCATTGCCCGAGAAGGACGGGGCCGGGCGGTGAAACACTCCCGGCAGGTCAAAGGGGGCAAAACTCATGAGGTAACAGTGCATCAGCGCCAGCACATCGGCGGGCTGCGCGCCGTCCGCCCAGTCGGGGACTTGCGCGGGGTGGTCCGCGATCCATGCGTTGATACCCAAGGCAAATCCTTCGCACAGGTCACGCGTGAGGGGCGGCGCGCTTTCGAGAGCCCATACGGCCAGGTCGCCGTGCCCCATCTTGAGCGCGAAGGCATCCGAATCCGCGTAATCCGGACCAAACACGGCGGCCGCGCGCCCGGTCGCTATGCGATAAGCCCGAATGACTGCCTCGAGCCGATCTTCTGCCTGGGCATAGCCAAACGCAAACGCCAGTGCCCGTGGATTGTCGGCATACACATGCGGCACGCCCCAGCCGTCCCGGTAAACCGTGGCCTGCGTCCACAGCTGGTGTGGCGGCTGGCCCCACATGGTTCCGGACAGCAGGAGCAGCATCGCGCAAAGATTTACCCGCATTCTCATAGGTGGCGTCAGTGTACACTAGAAGCGCGGTACCGCGGTAAATCCAGCCCAATCCGGCGGAAGACTCCCCTCGATTCCCCACGCAGCAGCGCTCCCGGTTACGCGGCGCGGCCCCTTCGGCGTGAGGGCAGGTTGGGAGCGGTAGGACTCGGCTCGTCTTCAGGTTCGCGCCACGCATCAGGGGTCAGGGGAGGCAACCCGAAAGCGAGGCGCGCTTTGTCGCACTGTTCGCTCGGGCGGCCGGTCGCGTAGGCCGCCTCGACGGCTCGGCAAATGCTCGGACGCCGCGCGTAGATGGAACAATAGACCGATTTTCCGACCTCACCCTCGAGGGCAATACAGCGCGGCGGGATGCGCCCCGTGCCCTTCATCATGCGGCGGAAGGGACCCAGATCCCCGGTCATGCCCACCGGCACACCGCAGGCAGTCTGGTCGTCGCATTCCGCCCAGTAGAACGAGACGCGGAAATAGGCACAGCAAGCGCCACAGGAGAGACATGGATTCGGCACAGACGAAAACCCTCACGCCAAAAATCAACACAAGAGCCTTGCGCCTGCACGCGGGCCGGAACTGGCCGGCCAATCGCCGAGGAGCAGCAGAGTGGGAGTATAGCACGCGGCGCTCCGGGAGTGTCCAGCAAAAAGCACACTGCAATTTCTGCGGCCCCGCCCGTGCCCTGGAACCCGGAGAGCATTCCGCTTGCCGCAGGCGAAGCGGTATGCCATTATGCTGCCCCATGCGGTGTATAGATGAACTTTCGGGGGTAGTGTGAAGAGGTTTCTGGCCAATCTGCGCGCCGCTGTGCGCGTCTTTCTGCTCGTCGTGTGGACGTGCGGCATGTTCAGTGTCTGCATGCTGATGCGGTTTTTCGCCCGCCTGGGGTCACGCGACGCGGACCTCCGCGTGCGAAGTGCGTTCGTGCGCTTCTGGGCGCGCAGCTCCTTGCGCATGGGCGGTTTCCGAACCCGTGTCGAGGGTTCCCCGCCGCGCCATCATTGTTTCACGGTCAGTAATCATCTCAGCTCGATCGACAGCGTGTTGATCGCGGCCGTCACCGGCGGCATTTTCGTGGCGCGGCACGACATGGCACACTGGCCCCTGATTGGGTTCATGACCCGCCACATGAACATCATTTTTGTGAATCGCACGCGCCGCACGGAAGTGGGTGACATCAATGAGCGCATTGCCAACGCCCTGCGCGAGGGTTTCGCCGTGCACATGTTCGCCGAAAGCCGTATCGGCGATGGAAAAACCGTTCAGCCGTTCAAGCCGGCCCTGCTTGAACCGGCGGTTCAAGCTGAAATGCCCGTGCACTACGCCACACTCGGTTATCTCACGAAGCCTGGCGATCCCCCGCCCTCACAATCCGTCCACTGGGGCCCCAACGATAGCTTTGCGAAACATATCATGGGCGTCCTGCGTCTGCACGGCGGCGAGGCCATCATGACCTTCGGTCCAGAGCCGGTCACGGGAGCGGATCGGAAGGAGCTCGCGCACGCCCTTTGGGAAAAGGTCCAGGCGCAATTCATCCCCCTGGAATAGCTCCCACCCATTGAGCGGATGTCTCAGCCGGAGACGACGCGGGTCTTGAGCACGCCCGCGGCGGCGCCCAAAGGTCGCGTCCGGAATCTACTTCGCGGCCTGTCTTGCCAGCTCGGTGGCACTGGCGAGCAGGAGGTCGCCCAGCGTTTCACCGTAGAAGGACGCGGTGACTTCATAGCCGCTTTCGCGGTATTCCTCCGGCGTGAGGATGTAGCCGATATGGTCGGTGGTCAACGCCGCCACGCAAGGGTGGGAGATATCGCCGTCAGCCAGAACCTTCTTCACGGCCAGACCGATCTCGCAGATGGGTTCCCCGGGGAAGGTCACCATAGCGAAGTCATCGAGGCGGAGCGCATACAGCGGTGCCCGGGCAGGGAACATAACCGGGAGAATCTGCTGCAACTGTTCCTCGGTCACGTGATATTCGGAACCGGCGATCGTGAGGAAATCCGGCGCAGCCTGCTGGGACGGCAGGTCCACCCATAGAGAATGCAAGCCGAAAGTCTTGACCTTGCTGGTATCGATGCCCTGTGCAAGTCCAGCGGCCTGCAGACCAACCCGGCGGCCGTAGTCCTCCGCCCGTTCCCAGTTGCTCCCGCCTTTGGCGCCCGTTGGGGAGATGTCGCCCTCGGCCCCGTTGGTGTACATGCACGTGACGCCCTCGCCCAAGACAGCCTCGACGGTGCGCTGCATCACACCGGGCCATCCGCCCGAGATCAGCATCTCGTCAGGCGACATAATTGTGCCGTGGGCGGTGTAGTTGACGAAGACAACGTACGGTGCACCGTCGGCGCGGTCGAGGCGCAGGATAGTCATGTCCTGGTCCACGTGCTCGTCTTTGCGGCGGTTACGGTTCATGCCCTCGATTTGCGAGTGGCCCGCGCCCGCTTTGACCGGCCGGAGCGCCGCGTTAGCCTCGGCCAAAGCGTTCGCGATGCGGGCGGTAACGAAGTCGAGCATGTCTTCCGAGAAAATGCCGATATGGGGATTCCCGGCGATGTTCCGGCGGTCGAGGGCGAACCCTTCGAGGCCAGCGTGACTGTGGCTGGCCGCGAGCAAGGTTCGATCGATGGTCAGCCCCTCGATGGCCGCTTTGGCCAGAGATTCCTCGGCCACGCACAACGGCACGCTGCACGCGTCGACGGTGATAAGGGCGGATTTCGCGCCATCGTGCTCAAACACGAGCGCCTTGGCATTTATGGTGTCGTGGATGCCCTCGGCGGGCTTGCCCGCGCGGTCGCCGTAGCCTCCGAGTTGCGTCGGAATGTTCTCCTCCATGGGCGTGATGCTGACGGTGGCCACGCCCGCGCGGAATGCCGCATATCCGGGCAAAGCCGCCAGCACCGCCACAGCGATTACACATAGAACTCGCATGTATATGTCCTCCCAATGGCGAAAAGAAACTGCGCCACACCTCATTTTGGCGGATACTGCATGCCTGTGCCGGATTCTACATAAAACCGGAACGGCAAGCTAACCGGCCCAGGAGAGCATCCGGAAGGTTGGAAAAGCCGGGCGAAAACGGCCACCGTGGGCTTCGCCGAAGACCCAGGACGCATGCGTAGTGGCAGAGATATTTCCCACCGCAGAGGCCGCCGAGAACGCGGAGCTGCGCAGAGTAGGTCAGACCGAAGAGAGAGCCGGAACCCAACTCCATGAAGCGTTTCCGCCTGACCCCGATGACGACACAAGCTTCCTCGTCTCGTTCCCGGATGCGATGGATGCGGGCGCAATGTAGACGAAACTTCCAGCTTCGTCATCACTGAAAAGCACCCCAATTCCGCACGATGTAAGTCAATCCCTGACCGATAGTTCTGATTCCCGGTGAAGAAACTTCTTGTTGTTATTTGCAGATGCCCGGAGGTAAGGTACTAAAATCACGTTTCAGTATGGTTCACTACTCCGCGTATATGCGCTTGGGAAGGAGACCGTCCTATGACCTTTGCAGAGCTTGCCGAGGCGGTGTCCCGGTACGAAACAGTTCTCGAACCGGATGAGGATACGCCCGAGTGGTGGGCCGGGGCGCCATCGGTGTGCCGCACCGATGACGGCACGTTTTATCTTGCGGCGCGCATGCGCGAAGGGAACTCGCCACGAGGAAGCAGAGGCTACGAGATGCGGCTATTAAAGAGTGCCAACGGCCGCAGTTTCAGTCGCATACACAGCCTGAAGCGGGAAGATGCCGGCCTTCCCGGCTTCGAGCGGCCGGCGCTCGTGCAAGACCCGGTGTCGGGCAGGTTCCGCCTTTACGGATGCGCCAACCTGGGGCCGGGGTGGGGTGTTTTCAAGCTCGAGGACGTGGCGGACCCGGCGGAGTTCAACGTGGCCACCCGACAGACCGTTCTGCAAGCGGGTCCCGGGGAAGAGGGCTTCATCAGCGTCAGGGGATTCAAGGACCCCTTCGTGTTTTGTGAGCGCGGCCTATGGCACATGTTTGTGATCGGCTACGACCAGGTCGAGCGGGCTTACCATCTGGCCAGCAAGGACGGCGAGTCGTGGGACTTTGCGGGGGAGAATCCCATCCTCGAGAATGCGGGCTGGCACAACTGCTATACCCGGCCCGCATGCGTGGTGCCCCTGGCGGTAGGGTATCTGGTCGTCTACGAAGGCTCCCACGTTTCCTGGCGGGATCCCTCCTATAACATCGCGACTGGACTGGCCTATTCGCCGGACCTCGAGGATTTCATCGATTTGACCCCGGACGAGCCGCTCCTGAAAAGCGTCACGCCCGGGCAGTATCATACCTGGCGGTACTCACACTGGCTTCCGGTCGAGGGAAAGCTCTATGTCTATTTTGAGGCGGCGCGGCCCAACAACACGAATGAAACGCGGCTTGCCATCGTCGACACGCCCTGGGCGGTGCAAACCTGACTATTCGAGGCCGCCATGCGCGACGAGAAACCGCGCCAATTCCTCGTAACCCATAAGGCGGGCGATGTTGAGCGGGGTAAGATCAGTGAGCTGGGTGTCGCGAGGGTTAACCGAGGCGCCGCGGTTGACCAGGAGCTTTGCGAGGTCAAGGCAGCCCGTGATGGCGGCCCAGTGCATAGGTGTAAGGCCATGGTTGTCGGGCATCTCGAAATTATCGCCCCGTTCGATGCACTCGCGCACCTGCTGGACAAGGGATTTGCGGGCAAATTGAATCAGCTTGGGCACTTCTTCGACGGACTCGGAGGACTCTTCAGCCACGGTCAAAACCAAGGTCATGACGCGCGCATGCCCCGAACGCAGCGCGCGTGACGTGGGACTTTCCCCAATATCATCCAGCCTCTCGGCCCAGTGTTCGTCCACTCACCCCTCCGAAGCAACGTTTCCCCCACGCTCCGGCCAAGGCCCCGCCCACGGGCCTATTTTATCATAGGCTGTCCTTCTTTGCATCATCGTTTACGGAATTTTGCGCAGTGGCGGTTTTTCCCAACGCGTTCCTGCGGACATGGCCCCTCCGTGCTTCAGCATACCATGGCAATGGGCGGAAATGTCTGCTAACGCGCATTTCTTTCCAACTCAGGCGTGCCTGAGTTGGAAAGAAATGCGCAGACTTGGGTTACATAGAGAACACCTGTTTTTCTCGCGAACAGACTGTTTTGGGATATTTCACAGCAGCCAGCGGCGTTTACGAATCACGAAGCATTCATGCAAAACCGTTTGAGTGTGGCTGGGATGCTCACCAGTTGAAAGCTGTGAAATATCCGGGCTAAGATAAAATCTCCCGTTCGGCGCAAACCCGTTCTGTGGGGAGGCTTCCTTTGGTGTACTCGTTCGGAAAAAGGCGGGCCCGTCACAGAGGGCTGATCTTATTGGCGAGATTGCAGCGAACTGCCGGAACCGGCCGGCGTTACGGCGATGCATGAGTACCGGCAAGCCGGAATTAAAAGAAAGGCGCTTCCCATGAAGAAGACGAGTTTTGCAGGCGTTGCGATACTGGTGATGGCGTTTTGCATCCACACGGGCCTGGCCGCACACGCAGCCGTGACTCTCGAGGAGTGTTTCCCGGAGCAGGCTGACCCCTTTGTGGGCAACTGGAAGGGCCGCTGGTCGTCGGAAGAAACCGTCGACCCGGACATCGCGGCCCAGGTGTTCGCCCTTGGCGGAGACACGTACCAGGTCCGCCTGGTCTCGAAACTGTTCATGCGGTGCCCTCCGCTTGCCGTGTTCGAGGCGATGCGCTCCGGCGACACCATCACATTCAATCAGGCAGGCATCAAGGGTGAAATCACACCGGACAGCTTCACCGGTTCGCGGGGCCGCGGCAAGGTCGCGTTCGAGATGCAGAAGGTGTCTCACGAGCCTCCCACGCTCGGCATGGCGCCCCCGGAAAACGCGGTTGTGTTGTTTGACGGCACGAATCTCGATCATTGGCAGGAGCCCAAGGGATGGGAGTTGCTCGAGGGCGGAGTCATGATGGTTACGCCCAAAGGCGAGACGCTGACCTCGAAACAGGCATTCAAGAGTGTGCAGCTCCATGTCGAGTTTCGCCTGCCGTCGATGCCGAAATTCCAGGGCCAGGGCCGAGGCAACAGCGGCGTGTTCGTGCAGGGCGTGTATGAAGTCCAGGTGCTCGACAGCTTTGGTCTCGAGGGGTATTACGACGAGTGCGGAGGGCTCTACAAGGTCTCGGCGCCGCGGGTCAACGCCTGCCTGCCCCCGCTCGAGTGGCAGACCTACGACATTACGTATACGGCCCCGAAATACAACGAGAGCGGCGAATTGGCCGCATACCCGCGCATGACCGTGTTGCACAACGGCTTTCTTATTCAGAAAGATGAGGAAATGCCCCAGATAACCGCCTGGAAGGAGGTCGAGCGACTGGCCCCACCGCCGCGCGAAGCCGGCCCCATCATGCTCCAGGCCCACGGCAACTACGTCCAGTTCCGCAACGTGTTCCTGGTGGAATTGCCTGAGTAGGTCCGGGCGGGACCGGGTTGCGGCAGGAAGCACGGAGGACCGATGGTCAAGCTGGCCGCATTTACAGACGAGATCAGTCAGGACTTGGCGCACGCCTGCGGCGTGATCCAGCGATTCGGCGGCGCCGGCGTGGAAATCCGCGGGGTGTGGGACACTCCTGTGCAACAACTGACCGATGCGCAGGTGGCCGAGATTAAGCATATTGTGTCGGACCACGGCCTCGACATTTGCAGCATCGCTTCACCCTTCGGAAAGTGCGCGCTCGAGGACCCCGCGGAAGTCGCTGAACACATGGACATCCTGCGCCGGTGCGGCGACATTGCAAATGCATTGGGGTGCAGACTGATTCGCGGATTCGCGTTCTGGGACCCCGGCCAGGCGCCGGAGAAACCGTGGGATGCCATGGTGGCGGCGTACAAACCGGTACCGGCGATCCTCGACGACAGGGATGTCCTCCTCGGGTTGGAGAATGAAGCCGCCTGTTACGTCGGGACGGCCCGGCACGCACGCACGTTCCTCGACCGGTTGGGATGTGCCCGGATCAAAGCCATCTGGGATCCCGCCAACCACGTACAGGACCCGCAATCCGACGGCCTGCCGTCGTATCCGGACGGTTACGAGTTGATTCGCGGCGACATGGTCCACGTGCACGTGAAAGACGCGGTCATCGATACCGACGGCAGCCGCCCCAACGTGTTCCTCGGGGAAGGACTCTGCCACTGGCCGGAACAGTTGAGAGCATTGCAGGAAGACGGGTACGACGGTTACATCTCGCTCGAGACGCACGTCAATCCCGATCGCTTTCCGAAACATCTCGAAGCACGGTACGGTAGTTACCTCGTCGGCGACGAGCGCGGGGCCGCCAGTGCTGTCTGCCTGGCATGGTTGCGCGACACAATGGGCACCCTGGCCTGAATCGAGGGTCTATGGACGCGGCAAAGCTGGAGCAGCTATCCGGATTCTACAAGCGCCACCTGCTGGAAAACGTGTTGCCGTGGTGGGAGACGCGCTTCATCGACAAGGAACACGGGGGATTCCTCGTGTATCGCGACGCCGACGGCAGCCTACTCAGCACGGACAAGCCGATCTGGGTCATGGGACGTATCGCCTGGATGTGGAGCCGTCTCTACAACACGGTCGAGAAGAAACCGGACTGGCTCGATATTGGCGCGCACGGCATCGACTTCCTGCTCGAACACGCGTTCGACACCGACGGGCGCATGTATTTCAGCGTCACGAAAGAAGGGTTACCGCTACGTAAGCGGCGCTACCTCTACTCGGAGACGTTCGGCGCCATCGCTTTCGCCGAATACGCCAAGGCAGTCCAATCGGAGGATATGCTCGAGCAGGCTCGCGAGATCTACCGGCTGATCCTGATGTACCACCGCACGCCGGGTCTGTTGCCCCCGAAAATCATCCCCTCGACACGGCAGATGCGCGGGCATGGCATGAACATGATCCTGATTGTCACGTCGCAGATTATGCGCGAGGCCGATCCGAAAGGGCGGGAACTTTATGACGACACCATCAATCGCTGCATCGACGAGATCCTTAACTATCTTGTGAAACCCGAGAAGAAATGCCTTCTCGAGGCCGTGCTGGCAAACGGCAAGCTCCTGGATACGCCGGAGGGGCGGACTGTGCTGCCGGGCCACGCCATTGAGACATCGTGGTTCATCATGGAGGAGGCCACGGAGCGCGGCGACGGGGCGCTCCTGCAAGAGGCCATTCAGATTCTGCGGTGGTCGCTCGAGAAGGGCTGGGATCCCGAACATGGCGGCATTCTGTATTACGTCGATTGCGACGGCAAGCCGGCCGAGCCGTACGAGCACGAGCTGAAGCTCTGGTGGGTCCACAACGAAGCGCTGTACGCCACCCTCCTCGCCTATTACCTCACCGGCGAAGACGAGTGGCTCGCCTGGTTCAAAAAGGTCCACGACTGGTCGTTCACGCATTTCCCCGACACACAACATGGCGAATGGTTCGGCTATCTCCGCCGCGACGGCACGGTCTCGAACCGCGTCAAAGGCAATATGTGGAAGGGTCCGTTTCATCTGCCCCGGGCCCTCCTCAACTGCTGGCAGCTCCTCGACCGCATGAAGGGCAAACGCACGTAGAGCGTCGCGAAGCCGCAACCAAACCCCGGTCATGGCTGCCCGACAGTATGTCGACCCGTGAGCGATGATTTCGAGCCGCTTGCAAACGACCCCAGAGGAGTCGAATTTGAATGGCCCGGGTGCAAGACACGCGGCCGCGCGTGACGCAGGCCCGGGATCGCAATCCCACTATATATCCGAACCCCCGGGGTTTAACAAAGCCTTCAGGCCAGTTCGACCCCTTGCAGGGCCGGGTTGTTTTGGGGAAACGCCTGTTCCACGGGCTTCGCCCGCGGCTACTCAGATTGGACCCCGTTGCGGGGGTCCTTGGCGCGAGCCGTGGAAACGCACGGTCGCACTAATCGGAACAGCATATCTCGTAATTGGCTTCGGTCTTCCCGACGTCATGCAATGTCAGCATGCCGCCTGCCTGAGCAACCCCTTCTCTGGTTCGGTCGCCGGATATGATCGTGTACTTTTCGCCCGCAGCCAGAGGAAACGCGCCGTCGCGAATGGATAAGCGCACCTCGCCCTGGGTACGAAGATCGAGCCGGATCGCGTCCCCGTCGTACTGGCGGATGAGCACGTTGGCGGGAGCCGCTCCGCCGAACGTCATGGGCACCCGTTCGATGATCGCTATTTCGTTGGGCCCGGGGTCAACGCGCGTGCTGACGCCGCTTTCGCGCACGGTCGAGTACCAGCCATGCCCGATTTCGAGTCCGCGGCCGTCATAGCGGTAGACGCGGTGCAATTGCGTGTCGCCGTGCCAGCCGTACACGCCCGGAAGCGTCGTGATGATGCGCTCCTCGCCCTTCACCCAGCCCTCGTGTAGTTCGGTGGGTGTGATGGGATACATGTGAACCGTCGCCATGGGATGGGGCACTTCCTTGTCGCCGTAATAGAAGTAAAGGCCTCCATAGTGCAGCTTCGAGCGGATGTCGTCGTAGATATCCCGCGGCGACCCGTCTTGCAGGCGGATGTGGTTTCCGAGAGCGGTGGGTCCCGGCACCAAATGGAGGCGAATTAACTGGGCGTCCCCCGATGCCGATTCGATGCAATACAGCACGTTCTCGTTGTGGACGGTGCGGGTGCCGGGGTAGCTGTTGCAGATGACCACGCCGCCCGCGGCCTCGACCTTCCGCGCCACACGCACCAGCACCTCTTGGGCGAGCAAATTCACGGAGGCATATTGCCGGGTAATGGTTTTGGTCTCGGGGTCGATGTCCGCGGTGTGGCCGTCCCAGGTGTTGTAGGTGAAACGGCCGCCATAGCCGTGGGTATACCCGTCAGCGAACATGCTGGTGCAGCCGATCTCCTCGAGCATGATGCCTATCGCGTCGAGCATGGCCTTGCCGAAAGAATTGTCCATAGTGGGGTAGAAGATGTACCAGCGGTAGCCGGCCTCGACGTTCTCTTTGCTGAAATAGCGCGAGTAGTAGTCGGGATTATCGCCGCCATACATAGTTTGGCTGCCGCTGGCGTCTACGACACGGGCGTCGGGAAAGAGTTCATCGGGTTTGTTGGTGGTGTAGAGGCTGTGGGCGATGTGGAACATGGTCTGGATACCGGGGAATCGATCGCGCGTTTCGGCGAACTGCTGCTTGAGCAGGGCCATTTCCTGGGGGTACTCCACAAACTCAACGCCTTCGAGAGACAGGCCCGGATTGTCCGGCGGATTGCCGAGACAGCCCACGCTGACGTAGGCCAGGCCGCGCCGTTCGACGTATTCGCGCGTGGGCGCTTCGCGGCGGTCGATGAACGCGAAACTACCCTCGATGCGGCGGTTGACGCCCAGGTCCCGCCGCGCGTCGTTGATGAAATCATAGTAATCGCCCGACCGGTTCACGTATACCGCCCATTCGAGGGTATAGGAAGCCCCGGCATCCAGAGCGAAGGTGTGGTCGCGGATCCCCATGATGCCGTCTTCGAAGAACGTCTCGTAGTGCTCGAGGTAGACGTCGTCGAGGGCGATCATGCCAACGCCCTGCCCGTCGACGGATGCGAAGATGGAAGGATTGGGCACGGGCGAGCACGAGACGCCGTCGTGACCGCCGAGATCGATGTGGTTACTCAGCATAATGCCGATGGGTGCATCGGTGAGGTTGGTGATGATGTCCTTGGTCCAGACACGGTGGCCATCGGGTTCCACCGTGCGCTCGATGCGGTAGAACTTCCCTTCGGCGCGAGCGGCATGGCCACCGCCCTGCTCGCGAGTCACCTGCCACGCGTCTTCCGAATTGGGCCCGAAATCGTTGCCAGGAGAAAAGACATTGAACCCCCCGTTAGGATAGGAGTAGGTGGAAGCGACCTCGTATTTGAATCCTCCGGCCTCGACCGAAAATCCGCCCCGCTCGTGCAGGGTCACGCGGCATTCGAGCGGCGGCGCGGACGGCTCGAGCGGCGGCACGGTCTCCTCCTGCGGACTGGGGATTTCGTAGCCGGCCGGGAACGGAACTACGATGGACTTCTCCACGCGCACCTTGCCCTCCTGTTCCACGCGGGCAACGACGGTGTAACTGCCCCGTATCCTGGCTTCAAAATCAACCTCGCGCAGGACAAGGTTGTCCTGGGTCAAGGTGAACTCCTGCCACTCGATTGGCCCGGCGTCGCCCTCGGGTTTCAGCGCGAGATATGCGCGCAACTCGTGCGGACGGGGAAACAACCGGCTGCAATCGAGGTCGGCGTAGATGCGTTGCTCATCGAAATAGGGATAGGCGGTCAGGAGGATCTCGTTGGATGCGCTGGGTCCGCCATACTGCCCGGCCTCGGCGTTGTAATGGTCGAGGATCTCTCCGGGCGCAAGCGCGCGGTTGTAGACGCGGACATGGTCCACGAGGCCCGGAAAACCGGCCGTAACCGCCTCGGACCCGGTGTTCACGCGAATCCGGCCAATCTGAAACGGGCCATCGGAAGGAATCGCCTGGAATTCCGACTCGGTGGTATCGGCAAGCGCACCGTTGACGTACAGGTGGAGGGTTTCGCCGTCAAATGTGCCGGCCAGGTGGAACCAGAGCCCGGTGGCGAGGGGTGTGCTGCACTTATTGCCGCCGCTGCCAATGTACCAGTAGCAGGAGCCGTCTTTATAATATGTAAAACCGTAGCTGCCGAACGATTTGCCGAAGATGCCGGGCTCGGCATCGGGAACGCGTTCGGGATGCACCCATGCTTCGAGCGTAATCGGCCCCGTAATGTCGAGTGCCGGGGGAGCACCTACGAGGACATACTGACCGTCGCCGCTGAACCGCAGGGCATGCCCGTCGCCCTGGGGAACCCACCGGGCCCCGTGTAACTGCCCGTGGTTGGCATTGCCCGACGAGTCAAGCACCAGCAGTCCCGCCGCATCGTCGCTGTCCAAATCCCAGCGGCCCACGAGGCCCGCCTCTTGCGCTCCCGTGAGAAGCGTCAGCACCAAAACACCCGCCATTGCCGTCATGCTGCAGTCTCCTGAGTGAATTGGTCGCGCGAAGCCTTGAGCCTAGCGGAGTGGGGGTGTGAGATCAATCTCCGGCCACACGATGTATGGGAATCATGGGACCTATGGGGCCTATATGCCTCACGGGTCGAATTAGTCGTATCTCGCAACTGTGACGTGGTCTCCCCCGGCTCGCCCTGGCGTCTTCGCGAAGGCGGGTCTTGCGACCGATTCCTGAATGTTGAGATCCTAATGCGCAAAGGCTACTTCCCCAGCGCGTCGAGTTCGCTGAGGATGTTCGCCATTTCGTGGGTGTAGGGAAAGCGGCCCATCTGCCTGTCGAGCATGAAGGTGCCGTTTAGAGTGAAGACGATGGGCTTCCTCTGGCCGTCTTTGGGCCGTTGCAGGATGACGGGGATGCGCGCAGCAAGCTCGCCGGCGTAACCATCATCTTCCCGCCCTTCCAGACCCGCAATGACGTGCTCGACGCCCTTGCACAGGCGGAAGATGGTGTCGCCTCGGGCATTTCCCTCGCCAGGCGGGACTTTCAGGTCCTCGGTGAAATCGCCGCCCTCGGCGATGCGCTTCTTGTAGGCCTCGGCAAAGGCGCGCGCCTCGCGTTCGTCGAGAATGACGTAACCCAGGTAGAAATAGCTCTGGTCATCGACGAGAATGGCGGGGTTCTGCTCTCGCTCCTCGGGAGTCCCCGGCATGGAATCCCCGGGATAGGTCCACGCTTCGTAGTCCTCCATGTACTCCGGATAGAGCGTTTCGGCGTCCACCATGAGCTTGCCGGGTTGGGAGGACAGGGGCGGATACCGTCCGTTGTGCTCCTGCGCGTAGAGTCGTAACGCGAAACCGCAGACGTAGTACACGTCGAGCTGTGCATTCATGTGACGCACAAAGGGAACTACGAACACATAGACTGGAACGCCCGCAGCCGCCATAAACACAACCAGGGCGATACCCGCCTTCTTCCAGCATCCCCGGCGTTTGCGCGGCGGCATTGGCTCTTCGGGCAACTCCGCAGGCCCGCTCATTGCGCTTCCCCGGCGAGTTTTACGTCAACGCTCTTGATCTTGTCGCGCATGGATTGCTCGCGGTCGGTGCGGGTCCCGAAGCGCAGGGTCGCGGTGATCCGCGGCGCGCCCATGCCGTGGACGACCTCGTGGCAGCGTTTGATGGCCGCGAAGACGGCGTCCCACTCGCCTTCGATGTTGGTGCCGTAGGCATGAAGGGTGTGGTCGAGACCGGCATCGGCCAAGACATTCTCGCATGCGGCGATGTACTTGGAGACGGATACGCCAACGCCCAGGGGAACGACACAAAGATCGGCAATGACTTTCACAGTGGGCTCCTCCTTCGTTCGAAAAGGATCCTACCGCCCGGATGCAGCACGTGCAACAGGACCACCATGCGACGGAATCATCGGGCCAGCGCGGGCGTTCTATTGACGAAAGGCCGGCATGTCTCAATCAACCATCCGGTGGGGTAGTATGCGGTTACTTCTTTCCTTCACAGCACTTGCAGCGTTGGCGGGTGCGCTCGTCCTGGGCGCTGCGAAGGCGCCCCAACCCTCCGAGACCCTTCCCGAAAGGGCCGGTAAGGCCCCGGCAGTGCCGTTCAAAGTGCCCGATTTCCGGCTGCTGGACCACACGGGTGCGTCGCATCAGTTGTCGCGGTACGCCGATGCCCAGGCGGTTGTGCTGGTTTACGGGGGCAACGGGTGCCCCATCGTACGGCAGAGCGTACCGGCGTTGAATGCCCTTCGCGACACATACACGCCACGTGGGGTCCTCTTCGCCATGGTCAATGCAAATTCGCAGGACGGCCGCGAAGACATTCTCAGGGAAGCGGAGGAATTCGCCATCAACATGCCCATTCTGCTGGATACTGGGCAATCGTTGACGCGCGTGTTTGGGGTTGACCGCACGGCGACGGCCCTGGTGATTCTGCCCGAAACCCGCGAAGTCGTGTTCCGCGGTGCGATCAATGACCGGTTCGGCTACGGAACGGCCAAGCCCGAGGCCTCGCACCACTGGCTGCGTGACGCTATCGAGGCGGTGTTGGCG
>CAZFOG010000013.1:22974-26656 GCA_964520685.1 uncultured Nitrospiraceae bacterium
GTCATCACGCTGGAAACCGTGCCCGAGCCCACCGAGATCTCCTACGCTCGAGACATCGCACCCATTATCCAAAACCGTTGTGTGACGTGCCACAGCGAGGGCAGCATCGGTCCGTTTGCGTTCAACCGCCACAAGACCGTGCAAGGCTGGCGGGGCATGATGCGCGAAGTCATTCTTACCAAACGCATGCCGCCCTGGCACGCAGACCCGGTCTATGGGGAGTTCGCCAACGACGCCGCATTGACGCCGGATGAAGAGCGTACACTGCTCGCCTGGCTCGATGCAGGCGCGCCGCGCGGAGACGGCCCCGATCCCCTGACAAGGACTCCTCCCCCGGCCGAAGAATGGCCACTCGGGGAACCGGATATTGTGGTCCCGTTGCCCCGTGAAATACGCATCCCCGCGGAAGGAAACGTCGAGTACCTGTATATCCCGGTCGATTCCGGGCTCACGGAAGACGTCTGGGTGCGGGCCGCGACGGTCGTCCCCGGCAACCGGCGCGTGCTGCATCATTGTCTGGTCTTTGTGAAATACCCGAACGAACTGGTTGTGGAACAGCCAGAATACCGCGGCGGACTGGACGGCTATTTCGCGGGATACGTGCCCGGCGCGGAATACGCCCCGTATCCGGAAGGCACGGGCAAGTTCATCCCGAAAGGCGCACGGCTGGTGTTTCAACTGCACTACACGCCTACGGGACGCCCCGAAACCGACAATACGAAGCTCGGGCTCTACCTGCACGCATCCAAACCGGTTGTGGAACTGCAGACCCGCGCGGCGTACAACGACAATTTCGTCATTCCTCCTGGCGCGCTCAACCACGAAGTGATCGCAACGTTCCGGATTCGCAAAGACAAGCTGTTGTGGGCGTTGAGCCCCCACATGCACTGGCGCGGCAGCCGGTTTGTCTACGAGGCGCATCTCCCGGACGGACGCACAGAGACCCTGTTATCGGTGCCGAACTACGATTTTAACTGGCAGACCCAGTACCGGCTCAGGGAGCCGAGACTGCTGCCGGCGGGCACACAAATCGTCTGCACTGCGGGTTTCGACAACTCCGCCCGCAATCCCGCCAATCCCGATCCGGGCCAGCGTGTCCGTTTTGGCGAACAGACGTGGGATGAAATGTGCATCGGTTACATGGACCTCAGCGACCCGTTGTAGGCGCGAACGGATGGGTCCCAACCGGCTCGCATCCCGCCGGTTCCTGAATCCATAGCCCATGCCTGTTGGCCGTGAGGCGGGGGCGGGGGTACAATACAGCCCATGGGCGAGACGCAACAGGACAGCGGAGGCATGCGCGCATATCTTGCGGCGGTGGTGCCATGTTACAACGCAGGCGGGCGTGTGCGGGCCGTCGTGCAGGAGCTTGAAGCACTGCTTGACCGCGTCTATGTCGTGGACGACGGAAGCACCGACGGCTCCGCGCAGTCGGTAGACGACCTGGGCGCAACGGTCGTGACGTTCCCCGAGAACCGGGGGAAAGGATTCGCCATGCTTGCGGGGTTCGAGGCCGCACTCAAGGACCCCGCGATTCAAGCCGTTGTAATCCTCGATGCTGACGGCCAGCACGACCCGAACGAGTTGCCGCATCTCTTCGAGGTCTTTCTCGCGACACAAGCGGATTTGTTGATCGGGGCGCGTGCGTTCGAGCGGGCCGAGACACCGTGGGCGAGCTGGCTGGGGAATTCGCTGACCGCCCTCCTGACGCGCGTGCTGTTGCGGCAGACCATTCCCGACACTCAATCCGGTTACCGCATACACTCGCGCCCGTTTCTCGAGGACGTGCTCGAGTCCGTGCCCGGTGGCCGTTATGAAACCGAAATGGCCATCCTGATAAAAGCGGCACGGGAGAATTACCGGCTCGTCTCGGAACCCATCCAAACGATTTACGAAGAGGGCAACCGTTCTTCTCACTTCAATAAGGTGCGCGATTCGGTTAGGATTTACCGGACCTTTTTCCGGAACGCATTGAAACGAACCCAAACCGGCCCACATTGAGTGAGTACCATGAACGCACACGCGGTGTTGTCCCAGCGGTTTGATTTCCACTGCTACGAAACGGGCGAGTCGGTGCCCTTCGCGATGAATGGCTTGCCCCAGAACGCCGCCGGCGCGCCTATGAGCCTGCGTTGTCTCGCAACACCCGCCCCCGAGATCCTCGAGTGTCCGCCCTTGTCGATGTGGGACTACGCGGATTTTCTGCCCGTAGCGCATGCCGGGAGCGTTGTGTCCCTCGAGGAGGGCGCGACCCCGCTCATTGACGCCGCACATCTGGCCGTACGCTTCGGGTTTGACCAAGTGCTCTTCAAGAACGAAACCGTGAATCCGACGGGTTCGTTCAAGGACCGGCAGGTGTCTGTGGGCATCAGCCACGCCCGCGAGATGGAGAAAGACACGGTTGCGGTGGTGTCCTCGGGCAACGTGGCGTGTGCAGCGGCCGCGTATGCCGCGCGGGGCAATATGCGGGCCGTACTCCTCATGCACGGCCAGGCGGGCGGCGGAAAAGTCGCCCAGGCGGCCTCGTACGGCGCCATAGCGGTCCGGGTAGACGAGCCCTCGGCGGGCAAAGTCTTCGCTCTGTGCCTCGAGGCCTGCGCGGCGTTCGGGTGGTACCATTTGTCCACGGCGGGCATGTACGAACCGTTCAACGTCGAGGGCGCCAAGACCATCGCCTATGAGCTGTACCACCAGACCGGGGGCGAACTGCCCGACTGGATTGTCGCGCCGGTGGGCGGTGGCGGGCTCCTCGGCGGGGTGTGGCGCGGATTCCTCGACCTGCAGCGATTGGGGCTTGTCGACCGCCTGCCGCGGCTCTGCGGGGTCCAGGCAGCGGGATGCGCGCCCTTCGTCAAGGCCATCGAACAGAATACACCGTTCCTGGAGACGCTTGCGCATCCCTGGCCGAATCCCAGGACCATTGCGGGGGGGATTGCGGACGATATCATCTTCGATGGCCACACGGCGCTGCCCGCGGTGCGCCAGACCAACGGCATGGCCGTCGCGGTGAACGATACGGAAATCATGGACGGCCTGCTGGTGTTGGCCCGCAGCGAAGGGTTGTTGTGCGAACCGACCTGCGCGGTGGTGATCGCCGCGCTGACGCATCTGAAGGAGACGGCCGCTGGGTCCCGTGTATGTTGTCTGCTCACCGGTAACGGTGTGAAGGATACCGCGACGATCGCGCAGCACGTAGCCGAGCCCAAAACCATTCCGGCAGACCTCGAGGCCTTGCGCGGCGTTACGGAGGAGCGGGTGTGAAGGGGAAACGTCCAATAAAACCGGGACCGGCGCCTGCGAGACGCTGGCCGGAGAGTGAAATTCCGAAAAACGACCGGACCAGACCCCGGTTTGCTGCGCAGACCGCGGGGTCAGCCCCTGTTTTTCGCCTTTTTTTCGCATGTTTGCTGGGCATCGCGCTGGCCATGGGAAGCTGTTCGCCTTCGAAAGACATGCTCCTGGTGTACAGTCCGCACGGACCGGACGTGCTGGGGGACTATGAAAAGAAATTCGAGGCGGTCCATCCCGAAGTGGATGTGCAATGCCTCGACATGGGCTCGCAGCAGGTCTACGAGCGCATCAAAGGCGAGCGGAACAATCCCCAGGCCGATATCTGGTGGGGCGCGCCATCGTCGATGTTCATCCAGGCCGCTGAAGAAGGATTGCTCGCGCCCTACAAACC
>CAZFOG010000013.1:26756-27877 GCA_964520685.1 uncultured Nitrospiraceae bacterium
GGCATCGCATGGCTGAAACGGTTTGACCAGGCCACAAAGGCCTATCTGGGAAATCCCCAGTTGCTATACGATCATCTTAAACGCAACGAAGAGATGGTAAGCGTGTGGCTCATGGCGGATATCGCGCTCCAGCGAGAACGCAACGGCTATCCCCTGGATACGGTCGTTCCGCCGGAGACGCCGGTAATTACCGAGGGCATTGCTATTGTCGAAGGAGCGCCCCACCGCGAATGGGCGGAATTGTTCTACGAATTTGTGACCACGCCCGATGCATTGGCGCACCAGGCTCACGCGTACGCAAAAGTGCCCGCGCGCACGGACATCGAGCCCGCGACGCTGCCCCAGTGGATGGCCGGCCAAGCCATCGATGCCATGGACATCGACTGGCGTGAGTTCGCTGCGAATGAGAAAACGCGCATCGACCGGTGGAAGGCCGAAGTGTACGGGGCGCCATGAGCTCGGTGCAGTTTCACAACGTGTCGCGTACGTTTCCCGAGGGCGGGGGGATCCGCGAGTTCACCTGCGATATCGCCCAGGGAGAGTTCTTCGCCCTGTTGGGCCCGAGCGGATGCGGCAAAACGACCACGCTGCGCATCGCGGCCGGACTCGAGACGCCCGACTCGGGAACGGTCTCGTTCGACGGCCGCGATGTCACGCATCTCGCCCCCGAGAGACGCAACGCCGCCATGGTGTTTCAAAGCTATGCCCTGTTTCCGCACATGAACGTGTTCGAAAACGTGGCCTTCGGGTTGCGCGCCCGCAAGATGCCCAAACCCGAAATTGCATCGCGGGTCGAGGAGTCGCTGGAACTGGTGCAGCTTGCCGGGATGGGAAAACGCGACGTGACCGAGTTGAGCGGCGGCCAACAGCAACGCGTGGCCCTGGCGCGGGCGCTCGCGGTGCGTCCGCGGATACTGCTGCTCGACGAACCCCTCAGCAATCTCGACGCCGAATTGCGCTACAGCACGCGGCAGCAACTGGCGGAGCTGCAGGCGCGGTTGGGTATCACGGCCATATACGTCACGCACGATCAGGAAGAGGCCCTCGCGCTGGCCCACCGCATCGCCGTCCTCAAAGACGGCACATGCCATCAAATCGGCTCGCCCCACGAAATCCTGCAT
>CAZFOG010000013.1:27977-30838 GCA_964520685.1 uncultured Nitrospiraceae bacterium
TGTACCGGTTGGTCTCAGGATTGGCACTGCTCGCCGCATGTGCGCCGGCCGGGGCAGCCGCGGTCACGCCCGAAATTCGTGACCGGGCCGTTGCGGTCCTTCGCGAGGCGTTGCGCACCGAAACCGGATGGGTGCGTGTCCACGCGGCGGAGGCGCTATTGCGAAACGGGTTACCCGAAGGAGTAGCGGGCGCGTACCTCCCCGCGGTCGAGAATAGTCCTCCCAAGCACCGTATCGGCGTGTGGCGTGTGCTGGCCCAGGCGCAGAACAATGCGGAAGCGCGCGAGCGTTACGTCCAGCGAATCCGGGGCGCCTTTCTCGATCTGGACGGACCGGACCGGCTTCATGCTGCCGAAACGCTGGGCAAACTGGGCGACGCGAAACGGTCATCGCAACTGCTCAGCGCGGCCCTCGAATCCGATACCCCCATGGCCGCCTATGCCCGTCTGATCCTTGCAAATACGGGTGCCGTTGAAGATGCCGAGTACCTGGCCGCCCTCCTGGGCTCGTACAGCGACGATGTGCGCAACAGCACCGGCTATGCGCTTCGTTTTGCCCCCACCCTGGACACGCGCACCCTGGCCCGTGTGCGATATGCGGCCCTCGAGGAACCCAAAGACTCCTCCGTGAGGCTCCATCTGCTCATCGCCTGGCTGGCCCATGCGGACGATGCGGAACGAACCGGCATCAAAGAGCTCCTGAGACCCTACACGGAAAGCGAAGACAAGGGCGAGCGGTACCAGTTGGGTGAAGCCATGGCGTTGCGCGGAGATGACGGCGATGTGCCTGTCCTGCTCGAATTGCTGGATGACGAGGACATGGACGTGAGGATCAGCGCCGCCAACGCCTTGCTGGCCATCGAGGGCCGGTAAGCAGGTCATACCTCAGCGCGAGCGCTATCCCATACGACCGGCGAGAGCGCCGGTCCCACAATCGAGGCAGACCGCGGCAAGCTGTCTTCGAGGTGGCATGAGCATCCTTGCTCATGATTCGGCTCCATCCCGAGTGTCCATTAGACCGGAGGCACAACCTGTCCCGCTGCCGTAGGGGGAAGTGTTGAATTGGAGACGTCGGGCATAGCCGTGGCGCGGCCACGAGGCCGCGCCACGGAGCAACCTGCTTCACGACTATGCACGTAAGCGCTACTGTGCCGGCTGAATCTCGAGTTCATGCCGAAGTGTAACGCTTTCGCCAGGCGGGATCGCCTCTTCAATGCGCCACAGCTCGAGTTCGAGGGCCTGCAATTCCTCGGGGTACGCATAGGCCCACGCGAGGTCCACGGTTTCCTTGTCGAAGCGCTGGCTCACCTTGAGACCCTTCGAGCCCGAAAACGTCCATTCACCTGCGGGCAGGGTATTGGTGTCGGCGTGGAACATCTGCCCTTCCCGCATGCCCTCGAGAATGGGCCGCATATCCATGTCAATGGAATCGCCGCCGATGTTCTGGAATGCGAGCCGCGTGGTTGCGAGCTCGCCAAGGTTCAGTTCCAGATGACTCTTGACGCGTGTCACGACGGGTTTGTCACCCGGGTTGGTGGCGGTGGTGGTAAACACGACGGCGGGCCTGTCGGGCGCGAGGGCGATGTGCCGCTCGATCTTAAGGCCCCGCGCCGTCATACCGAGCGTGATTGCGTCTTTGTTCTCGGAAACCTCGAGCACTTCGGCCTGGACCATGGGTCCGCCCTCATGGATCGCAAAGGTGACGCCCACCCGCGTATCTTCGCCGCCGCCAAACGGAAACACCAGATTCGGCACGACATTGTAGGCCGTGATGCACTCGCCCGTGGCGTTGTGGATGATGCGCAGGGCACGCGCGCCCATGAACGGCACCACGTCCACCGTCAGGTGTTCGTTCTTGATCGAAGGAAGCGGAATGGGCGTGTTCAGGACCATCGCGTAGAGGGCCAATTCCTCGGGACTGCCCCCCCACTCGCGCACGTTGATGAACCCGTGAGCGGCCATGCGTTCGGCAAAGGCCGTCATCTCATCGGGTTTGGCCAGGTCGCCCTTGAATTTCAGGACGCCGTCCTCGATTTCATAGCCGTTTCGCGGGAACCAGCGGGCATAAACCAGGGGCATGCGGCAGATGCGTACCCGCTCGAGGAGTTCCTCGTTACCGGCCACGGCCTCCTCGGCCTTGTCAAAGAGTTCCACGCTGGCCGCCACGATATCGTCGGTGAGGTAGCCTTGACCGGGATTCGTGTAGAGATGCATGTGGATGTTGCCGGTATCGACCTTGTTCTGCAGCATCTTGGCGTACCGGAAGATGTACGGCGCCGCGGCTTCATAGTATCCCTGGAGGAAGTCGTACATGACGACATCGGGGTCCAGGGCGTGGTTCTGCATGAACTCCGTGGCGTAATACGGCCGCAGGAGACTGAATTCGCCGCCGCCGCCCCCGTGCCCCATGGCCTGCGAGTAGATTCCCTCGACGCCGATGTCGTAGTAGAACTTATAGTCGGCGGCCATGGCGCCGAAGTTCGGGTACGGATTGTAATAGTGGGCGAAATCGACGATGTAGTACCAAATGTACAGATGGTCGCAGATCTCGGCCCACTTCTCCGCGCGGCGCTTGAAGTTGGCGTTCTTCTCGCACGTGGCGATGGGGTGGCTCTGGCAGCTCGGGAACATGTGGCAGAGCCAAACCGCGACATTGGGATGCATCGTCATGTTTTTCGGCGGTTCCTCGGTGTAGATGTACGCGAGGGTGCCGATCTGGATGTTCGGGAATTCCTTCGACGTGCGCTCGGCCAGTTGGTTCACAAACCAGAACTGCGTACCGCCTGCCGTGCCCAGTTCTTCGTTCATGGCCGCACAATTCGGGCATTCGCAGTAGGAATACCAGTCCTCCTGCGAAAAATT
>CAZFOG010000013.1:30938-37725 GCA_964520685.1 uncultured Nitrospiraceae bacterium
GGTCACATCAGGCGCATACCACCGCACGCCGAGGTCGGCCTCGAGAAAATCCCGCGCGCCGTACAGCGTGCCCGCCGCCGCCGAACCGGCGATGACGACGTGCTTGTCCACGGTAACCATCACGCAGCCCTGCTCGCCAAGGTCCTCGGGGGAGGGATTCACCCCAAGCTCTTCGGCCACCGGACCACAGCCCAGCACGATCATGGGAACCGCGTCCCCGGGTTTCCCCTCGACAATGGGGAGCTCGACGCCCGTGCACGCCTTGAAATGAGTCTGTATCTCCGTGGCAGCGAGTCTTTCGGACGGGCTCGCACCGGGTTGAAGGACAATCTGGTACTCGCTGGTCCCGTCCTGTGCGAGCAGGATCCCCTCGGTTGCTGGACCCGGCACCTCCGGGAGCGGTATGTCCGGAATCACGCTTGCGGAAGGGGCAGGCTCGGGTTCAGGCGCCGGTTCGGCTACCGGCTCAGGGGCTGGTTCGGGGGCCGGAGCCGGCGCTGGAGCCGGCGCCGGGGGCGCAGGCGGAGCCTCCGTTTTCGGTCCGCACGAGACCATCATCAGCGCGCCAAGCAGCACGACGCAGAAGTTCACCAGAAGACTTTTCATGACAGACGCTCTCCTCTTCGTTCACACCGATGCACCATCGGCCATGATGGCAGCCGTTCCGACGCAAAGTCAATTTCACCGCGAGCCCAGCGCACCCAATGGGCAAAGACCTATGTCAGAGCCGCGACGCGAAGTCGGTTTTGCTTACGCCTTCACAATCTTGTCGCGGCCCTGGGACACGTTGCGGGTGGCATTGCGCGTGTCGACCACGAGCGGGGCATGACACACGATGAAATCGTAATCGTAGCTCGAATGGTTGGTAGCGATGAGCACACAGTCGCTCCCGGCAAGAGATTCCTGCGTCAACGGGATGGAACTCATCTCGAAGTGGTATTTGCGCGTGGCCGGGAGCGCCGGAATATGGGGGTCGTTATACACCACCTCGGCGCCGCGCTCGAGCAGCAGTTCCATGAGCTTGAGAGACGGCGATTCACGCATGTCGTCCACGTCTTTCTTGTAGGCCGCGCCGAGGACGAGCACCCGCGCGCCCTTCACGGGTTTGCCCTGCGTGTTCAGGGCTTCCATGACACGGCTGACCACATACTGCGGCATCAGGGTGTTGATCTGGCCGGCCAGTTCGATGAACCGCGTCGGGACGCCGTATTCGCGGGCCTTCCAGCTCAGGTAGAACGGGTCGATGGGAATGCAATGACCGCCGAGGCCCGGCCCCGGATAAAAGGGCATGAACCCGAAGGGCTTCGTGGCTGCGGCGTCGATCACTTCCCAGACGTCAAGCCCCATGCGGTCGCACAGCATCTTCAGCTCGTTGACCAGGGCGATGTTCACGCTGCGGAAGATATTCTCGAGGAGCTTGGACAGCTCCGCCACGGCGGGATTGCTCACGCGCACGATCTGCTTGAAGATGGTCGCGTAATACTGGGCGGCCAGTTCGGTGCAGGCCGGCGTCATTCCCCCCAAGACCTTCGGTATATTGCTGATGGTGAAATCCGGATTGGCGGGGTCTTCCCGTTCGGGTGAAAACGCGAGGAAGAAATCCGCGCCCACCTTCAGGCCGCTGCGCTCGAAGAGGGGAAGCAGAACCTCCTCGGTCGTGCCGGGATAGGTAGTGCTCTCGAGAAGCACCAATTGGCCCGGGCGCAAGGCTTTCGCGATGCTTTCGGCCGTGGACCTCACGTACGTGAGGTCCGGCTCGAGGTGCTCATCGAGGGGCGTCGGCACGCAAATGCTGATGCAGTCCGCTTCGGCCAGGCGCTCGAAGGCGCTGGTGGCCATAAACGCGCCCTTCTTCACAGCTGCGCCGATCCAGGCCGGATCGATGTGTTTGATGTAACTCTCCCCGCGGTTAAGGCGCTGAGTTTTCTGGGGGTCCACATCAAAACCGACCACCCGGTATCCCGCTTCATACAGGTGCTGGGCAAGCGGCAGTCCGACGTACCCAAGCCCGATCACTCCGCCCACACACGATTTGTCGCTGATCTTGCGGCTTAACGCCATTGCCAGAGGAGGCAGTTCCATACACGCATCTCCGCCGTTTCAATTACGCTTTGTTTCCTCTACCGTGAATTGGAGAATTGATTATTACACACTCCGTGGAAAAACCAATACGCCCCGGGACGGCCACTGGGGCTCCTTTGCGCTGGGCCATCGGTACATCCCGCAAATACCCCCCTCGACTTCGGTACTTGTCTCCGGTATTCTGACCATCCCTCGAGGATGCAACATAGGAGAAGCGCGCATGTCTTTCATGGTTTCGTGCATATCCCTGCTATGCATTGCGGGTGCGGCGGGCGAAATTCAACTCGATCGGGCGCCGGCGGCCAATCAGAAGACCTACGCGCCGGCCGATGGCGCAACGGTGGACCGGAATCCTCCGCCCTTCATCTGGGTGCCTCCCGCGGACAACCTGAGCTACGTGCTCGAGATCTCGACGACAGCGGATTTCTCGCAAAACGTGCAGCGGCGCGAGAACATTCCGGTCAGCACGGTTGCGCTCGGGAAGACCCTCGCGCCGGGCACGTGGCATTGGCGGTACGGTGTCGTCCGGGATGGCGGCGAAGTGCTCTTCAGCAAGGTACGGGCGTTCGCTGTGCCTGAAGGAGCGCAGGAATTCCCCTATCCCGATATAGACCAGGTTATCGCCTCCGTTCCGAAGGCGCGGCCCCGCCATTTCATCCGCCCCGAGGAACTCGAGACATACCGACAGCGCGCGAAGGACGGGGACCTCGTCGATAAATGCAAGCGGCTCTGTGCCGCCTGTGACCCGCGCATCGGCGAGGAACTCGTGCCCGAACCGCCTTTCGTCACCGGCACGGGTCCCGAGCGCGGACGTAACTACAGCGAGATCTTCCGTGCGACGCGTCCTCCCATGGATGCCATGGAGCTGTGTGCACTGGCGTATCTGTTGACCGGCGACGAGAAATACGGCCAGGAAGCGAAACGCCGCATTCTCCACTTCTTCCGGTGGGATCCCGAGGGTTCGACGGCGTATTCGAAGAACGACGAGCCTGCCATGTGGGTCATGATGCGCGGCGTGCGGGCTTACGATTGGTCCTACGGCCTGTTTTCGCCCGGGGAGCGCGAGGAGGTCGAGGCGTGCATGCGCATTCGCGCGACCCAGTTCTATGAGCACCTGCGCAACCGCCGGCGCTTTCATACCAACCCTTACGAAAGCCATGCCGGGCGCACGTTGGGCTTCCTGGGCGAGGCCTGCCTCGAATTCGCCCACGAATGGCCCGAAGCGCGCGAATGGCTTGATTACGTGCTCACCCTCTACTGGAACGTGTATCCCGCGTGGGGGAAAGACGACGGCGGCTGGCATGAGGGGCCATCCTACTGGTCGGCCTACATGAGTTTCGCGCTGCATTTCGTCGTGCCCCTGCGCAACGCAACTGGCGTCGAACTGATGGACAAGCCGTTCTTCCGGAACACGCCCTATTATCTTCTGTATACCAATCCGCCCTACGCGAAGATCTCGCCGTTTGGCGATGGCGAAAGCGGCGGGGCCTCGGGCGGCAAGGACATCGTGATGTATGCGTTCGCGTCTCTCTTGCAGGATCCCTATGTCCGCTGGTATGCCGACGCAAGGCGTAACGACGGCGGCCAGGGCGTTCTGGGCATCGTCCTGCACGACGATACGCTCGAGGGCAAACCGCCCACGGAACTGCCCCATGGACGCTTCTTCCCGGGTGTAGGGCTTGTTTCCTTGCACACTGCGCTGGGTAATGCCGCCGAGGACGTTCATTTTCTGATGCACAGCGACCCGTACGGCGCGATAAGCCACGGCCACGCCGACCAGAATGCCTTCACGCTCGAAGCGTTCGGTGAACCTCTGGCCATCGCATCGGGGTATTACCCCTGGTACGGCTCGGACCATCACTCGAAATGGTCGTGGGAGTCCAAGTCCTCGAACACCATCACTTTCGACGGCGGAATCGGCCAGAACATCCGCACGCCGGAATCCCATGGAAACATCACGGCATTCGATATAAACGAGGCCTATGACTATGTTGCGGCGGATGCCACCCCGGCTTACACGGACCGGCTGACGAAGTGTATCCGCAAGGTCGTCCATATCCGCCCCGGAGTATTCGTCATCCTCGACGATGTCGCCGCGCCGAAACCGGTCACGTTCGAATGGCGGCTTCATGCGCGGTCCGAAATGGTCCTGGACCAGGCGGCACACGCGGTCACCGTGCAGGAAGGCGATGCGCGGATGGCGGTGACTTTCGCGGCACCTGACAACGTGGTGTTGAGCCAGACCACGGGTTTCGAATACCCCCCCGAACGCGGCGAGTATCCTGATCAGTGGCATCTCGTTGTTTCCCCGGCGGAGAAAACGGCCGCAGCGCAGTATGTGAGTGTGCTGGCGCCTTATCGGGACGGTGAACAGGCTCCGCCCTCCGTAAAAGGCATTCCCTGCGAAGGCGGTGTGGCTGTCGAAATAGCCTCGGAGGGTACGCGGAACATCGTGGCGTTTCGTACCGGTGAGACAATTCTGAACGTCGACGGTAAGGAAACCGATGCCGACGTGCTGGCAGTGCGCATGAAGAGCGATGGAACCATCGATTGCCGGTACGAAGTCCGGGGCGCGGTAACGAAGATGCTGGTCCCGTAGGCAGCAAGGGAGAATACGCGCATGAAGAACATCAGCTTGGCAATGGGTGTGTTGGTACTGGCCTCGGTGTGGGCGTGGGGCGCCGAAGTGCCGCCGCCACCGGGCACGCTCGAAGGCGCAGCCTTTCCCGGCGCGCCGTTCGAGACCACCGGGCAGGCCCGCGAAGCCTTCAAAGCCGTCGGCAACACGTCCCCCGTGGAAGTCGCCGAGATACACGGCCGCAAGGCGCTGCGCATGCCCTGCACCTTCGAGGGTATCGAGACCGAGCGCGCCGTGTGGGACTGGTACGGCAAACTTGATCTTACCCGGAGCCATGGCGTGCAGTTCCAGTTCTATTGCCCCGACACCTCGCCCGTTTCCTATTTCTCGCTCTATCTCCGCAGCGGCGGCGGGTGGTATCACATGCCGTTTGGCGCCCGGGTGCCCGGACAGTGGACTACCATCGCGTTCGACAAGTCCGCCACGAGCATGGAGGGGAAACCCGCCGGCTGGGGCAGTGTCGATCTCATGCGCATCGCGGCGTGGCGAGGCAATGAGCAGAACACCGAGTTCTATGTCGCCGATCTCTCGCTGCGTGGAGGCGATGCGCCCATCGGTGTTGTGCGGAACGAGTCCGCCGCGGCCGCAAATAGCAGTGAATACAAGACCATCGAGGGCTGTGTCGAGTTTGCCGCCGAGCAGTTCGAGGCCCTCGGCGTCCCCTACACCGTCATGAGCGACCTGGACCTGTCCAACGCGTTTATGCGCGACAAGAAACTGGTCATTCTGCCCTATAACCCCTTGATGTCCGATGCCGCGATCCAGGCCCTGGCGCGGTTTCTCGAGAACGGCGGCAAGATCATGTCGTTCTACCGGCTGGACGAGCGCCTCGCGCCATTGATGGGGGTGAAAGCAGGCAAATATGTCAACAAGGATATGGGCGTTACCTTTGCGAGCATTCGCTCGACGGCCACGCCTCTCGAGGGGCAGCCGCCCGTCGCCGAGCAGCGCTCGTGGAATATCAACGACGTGCTTCCCATCGAGGGCAAGAGCCGTGCCGTCGCGGCGTGGTACAACGATGCGGGCCAGCCCACCGGTCACAACGCCGTTGTCGCGTCCGCGAACGCCGTGCACATGAGCCACATCATGCTTGCCGAAGACCCGGCGCACAAGCGAATGCTGTTATTGGCGATGGTCGGTCATCTGCTGCCGGACATGTGGCCCGTAGCCGCCAATCACGCTCTCGCGAATGCGGGAGCGGTGGCGGATTACCCCGGTTTTCCCGCGGCAAAACAGGCCCTGCTCGCAGATTCGGCCGAGGACCCCGCTGTACTGCGTCATCTATCCGAAGCAGAAACGCTGCTCGCCCAGGCCCGGGAATCCGTTGAAAACAAGCAATACGCCAGGGCAATTGAGACAGCCGAAACGATTAAGCGTGCCACCCTCCTGGCCTACTGCGCCGCACAGAAACCCCTTCCCGGCGAACACCGCGCCTACTGGTGCCACAGCGCCTTCGGTGTGGACGGCGTGACGTGGGACGAGGCGATCAAAGGGCTCGCGGACAATGGTTTCACCGCGATCCTGCCCAACATGCTCTGGGGCGGGGCCGCCTATTATCCAAGCGAGGTGCTGCCTCCTGCCGAAGACCTGGCGGACAGGGGCGACCAGATTGCGCAGTGCCTCGCTGCGTGCAACAAATACGGCGTCGAGTGTCACGTGTGGAAAGTCAACTGGAACATGGGCTGGCGCGCACCCAAAGCGTTCATGGACCGCATGAAGGCCGAAGGCCGCACGCAGGTGGCGTTCGACGGGACGCCGCAACCGCGGTGGCTGTGCCCCTCCCATCCCGCCAACCAGCAGCTCGAAATCGATGCCATGGTCGAAGTGGCGCAAAAGTACGCCGTCCACGGCATTCACTTCGATTACATCCGCTATCCCGACTCGAGCTACTGTTTTTGCGCGGGGTGCAGGGAGCGTTTCGGGAAGCATCTGGGCCGCGCCGTGGCGAACTGGCCCCAGGATGTGGGGCCCGGCGGCAAAGACCTCGACGCCTGGCTTGCATTCCGCCGGCAGAACATCACGAAGGTCGTGGTTGGGGTGCATGAACGCGCCCGAAAGGCCCGCCCC